>NZ_JBHXEM010000037.1:0-58418 GCF_042724755.1 Kitasatospora sp. NPDC127067
GCGTCCGTGAACTCGCCGGCCAGCGAGTTCAGCACCACGTCCACGCCGCGTCCGCCGGTGGCGGTACGGAACGACTCCTCGAAGGCGAGGTCGCGCGAGGAGGCGATGTGGGCGTCGTCCAGACCGGCGGCGCGCAGCGCGTCCCACTTGCCGGGGTTGGCGGTGCCGTACACCTCCAGGCCCAGGTGGCGGGCGAGTTGGACGGCGGCCATGCCCACCCCGCCGGCCGCCGCGTGCACCAGCACCGACTCCCCCGGCCGGGCCGCGGCCACGTCCACCAGACCGTAGTAGGCGGTCACGAAGACGACCGGCATCGAGGCGGCCTCGGTGAAGGTCCAGCCGGCCGGGATCCGGGCGAGCCGGCGCCGGTCGGCGACGGCGACGGGGCCGAAGCCGCCGGGGAACAGGCCGAAGACCCGCTCGCCGGGAACGAGGTCGGTGACCTCGGCGCCGACCTCCAGGACGACGCCGGCGCCCTCGGAGCCCAGCTCGGCGCGCTCGGGGTACATGCCGAGCGCGAGCAGCACATCGCGGAAGTTCACACCGGCCGCGCGGACGCCGATCCGCACCTCGCCGGGGCCGAGCGGCCGCTCGGCGGGGTCGGTGGGCAGCAGCCGCAGGCTGGTCAGGATGCCGGGCTCGGCGGGGTCGAGGGTCCAGGCGGCGGCGTCCTCGGGGACGGTCAGCGCGGCGGAGGCGGGCACGCGCACCAGTCGGGGCGCGTACAGGGCGCCTCCGCGCGCGGCGAGCTGGTTCTCCCCCAGCTCCACCGCCCGGCGGACCATCGCCCAGTCGGCCGAGCCGTCGTCGTCGAGCAGCAGGACGCGGTCCGGGTGCTCGGACTGGGCCGAGCGCAGCAGGCCCCACACCGCGGCGCCCGCCGGGTCGGCGGGCTCCTCGCCCGGGTGGACGGCCGCGGCACCGCGGGTGACGACCACCAGGCGGTCGGCCTCGTCCCGGTCGCCGGCCAGCCAGCGCCGGGCGGCGTCGAGCGCCCCGGCGGTGGCGGTGCGGGCCCGGGCGGCGTCGTCCGCACCGGTCGCCTCGACCCGGTGCAGCACCAGGGCCGCGCGGGCGTGGCCGGCCTCGACGGCGGACAGCTCCGCCACCGGGCACTCCTCGGCGGCGGCGCCGGTCGGCAGCGCGCTCCACTCGACCGCGAACAGCGCGTCGCCGGCCTCGGCTCGGCGGCCGTCCGGCTGACCGGTGGGCGCCGGCCGCAGGGTCAGCGAGCGGACGTCGGCCACCGGTGCGCCGGTGGCGTCGGCGACCCGGATCGAGATCGCGTCCCGGCCCGCGGGGGCGAGCCGGACCCGGGCCACGGAGGCACCGGTGGCGTGCAGGGTCACCCCGGACCAGGCGAACGGCAGCGGCGTCGCGCCGGCGCCGTCGAGGAACCCGCCGACGGTGGTGGCGTGCATAGCCGCGTCGAGCAGCGCCGGGTGGACGCCGTAGCCGGCGGCCTCCTCGGCGGCGCCCGCCGGGAGGGCGATCTCCGCGTAGACGGCGCCCTCGGCCCGCCAGGCCCGGCGCAGCCCGCGGAAGACCGGCCCGTAGCCGTAGCCGGCCTCGGTCAGCCGCTCGTAGTAGCCGTCCAGTTCCACCGGCTCGGCGTCGGCCGGCGGCCAGGCGGAGAGGTCGTACGGTTCGGCGTCCGTCCCGGCGGCCAGGGCGCCGGAGGCGTGCCGGGTCCAGCCGGCCGCGCCGTCGGGCTGGGCGTGGACGGCCACCGGGCGGTCGCCGGCCGGGTCCGGGTCGCCGACCCGCACCTGGATGCGGACGCCGCCGGTGGCGGGGACGGCCAGCGGGGCCTCGACCATCAGCTCGCGCAGCGCGGTGCAGCCGACCTCCCGGCCGGCCCGCAGCGCCAGTTCCACGAAGCCGGTGCCGGGCAGGATCGCCGTGCCGCGCACGGCGTGGTCGGCCAGCCAGGGCTGGGCGGCGAGCGACAGCCGGCCGGTGAGCAGCGCGCCCTCGCCGTCGGCGAGCGGCACGGCGGCGGTCAGCAGCGGGTGCTCGGTCGGCAGCAGGCCGGCGCCGGTCACGTCGGCCCCGGACCGGCCGGGGCGCAGCCAGTAGGGCCGGCGCTGGAAGGCGTACGGGGGCAGGGTGATCCGGCGGCCGCCGCGGTCGGCGAGGACGGCGGACCAGTCCACCGCGGCGCCCCGGGTCCAGGCGGTGGCGACGGCGGCCAGCAGGGTCTCGGCCTCGGGCCGCTCGCCCCGGGAGGCGGGCACCAGCGCGGCGTCGTCCCGGCCGGTGGCGTCCAGGGTGAGGCGCGCCATGGCGGTGAGCACCGCCTCCGGGCCGAGCTCCAGGAAGCGGGTCGCGCCCTGGCCGGCGAGCCAGCGCACGCCGTCGGCGAAGCGGACGGCCCCGCGGACGTGCCGCACCCAGTACTCGGGGGTGCAGATCTCCTCGGCGCCGACGGCGGTGCCGGTGAGGTTGGAGACCACCGGCAGGCGCGGCGGGTGGTAGGCGAGGCCCTCGGCGACGGCGCGGAACTCGGCGAGCATCGGCTCCATCAGCGCCGAGTGGAAGGCGTGCGAGACCCGCAGCCGGCTGGTCCGGCGGCCCTCGGCGCGCCAGTGCCCGGCCAGGTCGGCGATCGCGTCCTGCGGTCCGGAGACCACGATCGCCCGCGGGCCGTTGACGGCGGCGACGTCGACCCCGTCGTGGGCGGCGAGCGCCTCGGCGGCCCCGGCCTCGTCGATCTCGACGGCCAGCATCGCGCCGCCGGCGGGCAGCGTCTGCATCAGCCGGCCGCGCGCGGCGACCAGGGTGCAGGCGTCGTCCAGCGAGAGCACGCCCGCGACGTGGGCGGCGGCGATCTCGCCGATGGAGTGGCCGAGCAGGAAGTCGGGGCGCACGCCCCAGTCCTCCAGCAGCCGGAACAGCGCCACCTCGAAGGCGAACAGCGCGGCCTGGGTGTGGACGGTCCGGTCCAGCAGGGCCGCCTCGGGGGTGTCCGCCTCGGCGAACATCACCGCGCGCAGCGGGTGGTCCAGCTCGGTGTCGAGCCGGGCGCAGACGGCGTCCAGGGCGTCGGCGAACACCGGGAAGGCGGTGTAGAGGGCGCGGCCCATGCCGGGGCGCTGGGAGCCCTGGCCGGAGAACAGGAACGCCGAGCGGCCGTCGGCGCTCTCGCCGCGCAGCACGCCGGGCGCCTCGGCGCCGGCGGCCAGCGCGCCGAGGCCGGCGAGCAGGCCGGTACGGTCGGCGGCCAGGACGACGGCGCGGTGCGCCAGGCCGGTGCGGCCGGTGGCCAGTGCCAGGGCGATGTCGGCCGGGTCCGGGTCGGTGCCCGTCCCCGCGTCGGCGAAGCCGTGCAGCCGCTCGGCCTGGGCGGCGAGCGCGCTGGGGTCGGCGGCGGACAGCAGCCACGGCAGCGGCGCCCCGGTGGTGGGTGCCGCCGGGCCGCGGGCCGCCGTCTCCCCGACGGGGGCACTCTCCAGGATGACGTGGGCGTTGGTGCCGCTGACGCCGAAGGAGGAGACGCCGGCCCGCAGCGGTCGACCGTTCTCGGGCCAGGGCCGCGTGGCGGTCGGCAGCTCGATCGCGCCGGCCGACCAGTCCACGTGCGGTGAGGGCGCGTCCAGGTGGAGCAGGCCGGGCAGCTCGCCGTGGCGCATCGCCATGATCGTCTTGATCACCCCGGCGACGCCGGCGGCGGCCTGGGTGTGGCCGATGTTGGACTTCACCGAGCCGAGCAGCAGCGGCCGGTCGGCCGGGCGGTCCTGGCCGTAGGTGGCCAGCAGGGCCTGGGCCTCGATCGGGTCGCCCAGCTTGGTGCCGGTGCCGTGCGCCTCGACGGCGTCGACCTCGGCGGCCGTCAGTCCGGCGTTGGCGAGCGCCTGGCGGATCACCCGCTGCTGGGCGGGGCCGTTGGGGGCGGTGAGGCCGTTGGAGGCGCCGTCCTGGTTGACCGCGCTGCCGCGCAGCACGGCGAGCACCCGGTGCCCGTTGCGGCGCGCGTCGGAGAGCCGCTCGACCAGCAGCATGCCCACGCCCTCGGCCCAGCTGGTGCCGTCCGCCGCCGCCGAGAACGGCTTGCAGCGGCCGTCGACGGCGAGGCCGCGCTGCCGGCTGAACTCGATGAAGGAGTCGGGCGACACCATCACCGTCACGCCGCCCGCGAGGGCGATGCCGCACTCGCCGGAGCGCAGCGCCCCGGCCGCCATGTGCAGGGCGACCAGCGAGGAGGAGCAGGCGGTGTCCACCGTGATGGCGGGGCCCTCCAGGCCGAAGGTGTACGCGAGCCGGCCGGAGGCGACGCTGGTCGTGGTGCCGGTCAGCACGTGGCCCTCGACGCCGTCCGGCAGCACCGCGCCCTGCCCGTAGCCGGAGGAGGTCATGCCGACGAAGACGCCGCCCTGGCTGCCGCGTACGGCGGTGGCGTCGATGCCGGCGTCCTCGAAGGCCTCCCAGGCGGCCTCCAGCAGCAGCCGCTGCTGCGGGTCCATCGCCAGGGCCTCGCGCGGGGAGATCCCGAACAGGCCGGCGTCGAACTCGCCCGCGCCGGAGAGGAAGCCGCCGGAGCGGACGTAGGTGTGCCCCTGCCGGTCGGGGTCCGGGTCGTAGAGGCCCTCGACGTCCCAGCCGCGGTCGGTCGGGAAGTCGACGATCGCGTCCCCGCCGGCCGCGACCAGCCGCCAGAGGTCCTCGGGGCCCTCGACGCCGCCGGGGAAGCGGCAGCTCATGCCGATGATCGCGATCGGCTCGTCGGTGGCGGCGGTGGCCGTCGCGGCCGGGCCGGAGTCGAGCCCGCCGACCAGGTAGCGGGTCATCTCGCCGATGGTCGGGTGGTCGAACACGGCGGTGGCGGGCACCGGGGTGCCGGTGCCGGCCGCCAGGCGCTTGCCCAGTTCGACGGCGGTCAGCGAGTCGAAGCCGAGGTCCTTGAAGGTCCGGCCGGTCTCCAGGCCGCTCGGGTCGGCGTGCCCGAGCACCGCGGCGACCTCGGCGCGGACGACGGCCAGGGTCTCCCGCTCGCGCTCGGCGGCGGACAGTGCGGCGATCCGGCCGCCGAGGGCGGCCGCGCCGTCGGTGCCGGCGGCGGCCGCGGCGGTGCGCGGGCCGGGCAGGTCGG
The DNA here is from genome assembly GCF_042724755.1 of Kitasatospora sp. NPDC127067. NCBI lineage: Bacteria > Bacillati > Actinomycetota > Actinomycetes > Kitasatosporales > Streptomycetaceae > Kitasatospora > Kitasatospora sp. NPDC127067. The sequence continues at coordinate 5,090 of NZ_JBHXEM010000037.1, forward strand.
CGAGCAGCGGGCTGGGCCGGGCGGAGGTGAAGGAGGCGGTGAAGGTCGTCCAGTCGACGTCGGCGACGACGACGGTGGTCTCGTCCCGGTCGACGGCCCGGTCCAGCGCGGCCAGGGCCAGCCGCGGGTCCATGGCCGGGATGCCGCGGCGGCTCAGGAAGTCCGCGCCGCGGCCGTCCGGGCCGCCGGACCACGGGCCCCAGGCGACCGAGGTGGCCGGCAGGCCGAGCGACCGGCGGTGCTCGGCCAGGGCGTCGAGGTAGCTGTTGCCGGCCGCGTAGGCGGCCTGGCCTCCGCTGCCCCAGACCCCGGCGATCGAGGAGAACAGCACGAAGGCGTCCAGCGGCACGTCCGCGAGCGCGGCGTGCAGCCGGGCGGCACCGGCGGTCTTGGCGGCGAGGACGGCCGCGAACTCTGCCGGACCGGTCAGCTCCAGGGCCTCGGTCGGGCCGACCTCGGCGGTGAGGACCACGCCCGCGACGGGGTGCTCGGCCAGCAGCGCGGCGAGCGCGTCGGCGTCGCCGAGGTCGCAGACGGCCACGGTGGCCGGGGTGCCGGCCCCGGTCGATTCGGCGGCGAAGTCGGCGAGTTCCCCGGACGGTGCGGAGGCGACCAGCAGCAGGTGCGCCGCGCCGCGGCCGGCCGCCCAGCGGGCGGCCTGGCGGCCGAGGGCACCGTCGGCTCCGGCGACCAGGACGGTGCCGGTCAGCCGCCGGCCCTCGCCGGCGGGCGCGGGCTCGGGGGCGCGCAGCAGCCGGGCGGCGTAGGTCCCGGAGGACCGTACGGCGCTCTGGTCCTCACCGGTGGCACCCGAGAGGAGGGCCGCGAGGCGCCGCCCGGCGCGCTCGTCGAGCACCGGCGGCAGGTCGATCAGGCCGCCGGTGCGGTCCGGGTGCTCCAGCGCCAGCGACCGGCCGAAGCCCCAGAGCTGGGCCTGCACCGGGTGGTCCAGCCGGTCGGCCCGGCCGGTGGAGACGGCGCCCCTGGTCAGGGTCCACAGCGGGGCGGTGATCCCGGCGTCCCCGAGCGCCTGCACCAGCGTCAGCGACACCGCCAGGCCGGCGGGCAGCACCGTCCCGGGCAGCGGCTCCTCGGCGAGGCCGGCCAGCGAGACCACGCCGGCGAACGGCTCGGCCGCGGGAAGCGCCGCGCGGAGGGTGTCGGCCAGGGCCGTACGGCCGACGGCCGGGTCGGCCACGACCAGGGTCACGGTCTGCGCACCGGCGGTGCGGATCGCCGCGACCACCTCCTCGGCGGCGGTCTCCTCGGCGGCCACCACCAGCCAGGTGCCGGTCAGGGCGACCGCCCCGCGCGGGGCGTCCACCGGCTTCCAGCCGATCCGGTAGCGCCAGGAGTCCAGCGTCGAGCGGTCCCGGCGGCGGCGCCGCCAGTCGGCCAGCGCGGGCAGCACCGAGCCGAGCAGCTCCGGCGTGTCGTCCAGCCGCAGCGCCTCGGAGAGCTCGGCCAGGTCCTCGCGTTCCACGGCGTCCCAGAACCGGGCCTCGGCCGGGTCGCCCTCGGCCGCCGGGGCGGCGGCCTGCTCCAGCCAGTAGCGCTCGCGCTGGAAGGCGTAGGTCGGCAGCTCGACCGGGCGGCCGGCGGGCAGCAACGCGGTGAAGTCGACGGCCACGCCGGCGGTCCAGGCCTCGGCCAGGGCGGTCAGCAGTTGCTCGGGGCCGCCCTGGCCTCGCCGCAGCGTGCCCAGCACGGCCGCCTCGGTCTCGACCGCGTCGGCGGTCTCCTGCACGCCGACCGTCAGCACCGGGTGGGGGCTGCACTCCACGAACACCGCCCGGCCGCTGCCGAGCAGCGCGCGGGTGGCCTCCTCGAAGCGCACCGGGGAGCGCAGGTTGTCGAACCAGTACTCCGCGTCCATCCGCGCCGTGTCGATCGGGGTGCCGGTCAGGGTGGAGTAGAGCGGCACGGTGGAGGTCACCGGGGCGACCTCGGCCAGGTCGTCCAGGATGCGTCCGCGCAGCCGGTCGACCTGGGCGGAGTGCGAGGCGTAGTCCACCGGGATCCGGCGGGCCCGCACCCCGTTCTCCTCGCAGAGCGCCATCAGCGCGTCCAGCGCCTCCGGCTCGCCCGAAACCACCGTGGACGACGGCCCGTTGTACGCGGCCACCGAGATCCGGCCGTCGAAGCCGGCGATCAGCTCCTCGACCACCGCGCTGCCCGCCGCGACGGACACCATCCCGCCGCCACCGGCCAGTTCGGTGATGGCCAGGCTGCGCAGCGCGACCACCCGGGCACCGTCCTCGACGGACAGCGCACCCGCGACCACGGCCGCGGCGATCTCGCCCTGGGAGTGGCCGATCACGGCCGAGGGCTCCACCCCGTGCGCCCGCCACACCTCGGCCAGCGAGACCATCACGGCCCAGAGCACCGGCTGGACCACGTCCACCCGGTCCAACTCCGCGCCCTCGCGCAGCACTTCGGTCAGCGACCAGTCCGTGAACGGCGCCAGCGCCGCCTCGCACGCGGCCAACCGGGCCGCGAACACCGGTGAGGCCTCGGCGAGTTCCCACGCCATGCCCACCCACTGCGAACCCTGACCCGGGAACACGAACACCACATCACCGGGAACGACCCGGCCCCGGACCACGCCCTCGCCGCCGAGCACCGCGAGACCGTCCAGCAGCGCCTCCCGCTCCGCGCCCAGCACCACCGCACGGTGCTCCAGACCCGCCCGCGACAGCAACGCGGACGCCACATCCGCCACCCCGAGCTCAGGGCGCTCCAGCGCGAACTCCCGCAGCCGCTCCGCCTGCGCACCCAGCGCCGCCGGCGTCCGGCCCGACAGCAGCCACGGCAGCACACCCCCGGCCTCCGCCGGCTCCTCGGCCGCCGTCGCGGGCGCGGCCTCCAGGATCAGGTGCGCGTTGGTGCCGCTCATGCCGAACGAGGAGACGCCCGCCCGGCGCGGGCGACCGGCCTGCGGCCAGGGGCGCGCCTCGGACAGCAGCTCCACGGCGCCGGTCGCCCACTCCACGTGCGGGGACGGCTCGTCCGCGTGCAGCGTCGCCGGCAGAACGCCGTGCCGCATCGCCAGCACCATCTTGATCACACCCGCCACGCCGGCCGCGGCCTGGGTGTGCCCGATGTTGGACTTCACCGAGCCCAGCCACAGCGGCTCGCCGGCCCGCTCCTGGCCGTAGGTGGCCAGCAGGGCGTGCGCCTCGATCGGGTCGCCCAGCGTGGTGCCGGTGCCGTGCGCCTCGACGGCGTCGACCTCGGCGGCCGCGACTCCGGCGTTGGCCAGGGCCTGCCGGATCACCCGCTCCTGCGACGGGCCGTTCGGCGCCGTCAGACCGTTCGACGCACCGTCCTGGTTGACGGCGGTACCGCGGATCACCGCCAGCACCTGGTGCCCGTTGCGGCGGGCGTCGGAGAGCCGCTCCAGCATGACCAGGCCGACGCCCTCGGCCAGCCCGAAGCCGTCCGCACCCGAACCGAAGGCCCGGCAGCGGCCGTCCTCGGACAGTCCGCGCAGTCGGCTGAACTCGATGAACAGGCCCGGGGTGGACATCACGGCGGCGCCGCCGGCCAGGGCGAGGTCGCACTCGCCGCCCCGCAGCGACTGGACCGCGAGGTGCAGGGCGACCAGCGAGGAGGAGCAGGCCGTGTCGACGGTGACCGCCGGGCCCTCCAGGCCGAGCGCGTACGCCACCCGGCCGGAGGCGACGCTGCCCGCGCTGCCGGTGACCCGGTAGCCCTCGTAGTTCTCCAGGGCGTGGTCCATCCGGGGGCCGTACTCCTGGGTGGCGACACCGGTGAACACGCCGGTGGCGCTGTGCCGCAGCGTGGTCGGGTCGATCCCGGCGCGCTCGACGACCTCCCAGGCCGTCTCCAGCAGCAGCCGCTGCTGCGGGTCCGCGGCGGCCGCCTCGCGCGGCGAGATGCCGAAGAACGCGGCGTCGAACAGGTCGGCGTCGTACAGGAAGCCGCCCTCGCGGGTGTACGAGCGGCCCGGCTCGTCGGGGTCCGCGTGGTACAGCCGGTCGAGGTCCCAGCCGCGGTTGGCGGGCAGGGTGGAGATCATGTCGCCGCGTTCGGCGACGACCTGCCACAGCTCCTCGGGCGAGCCGATGCCGCCGGGGAAGCGGCAGCCCATCGCGACGATCGCGATCGGCTCACCCGGGGCGGCGGTCGCGGCCCTGGCCGCCGTCGGCGCCGGGCCGGTGCCGGTGGCGTCGGTCAGCAGGGCGAGCAGGTGGTCGGCGAGCGCGTTCGGCGTGGGGTGGTCGAAGGCGACGGTGGTGGGCAGCCGCAGGCCCGACGCCGCGTTCAGCCGGTTGCGGAACTCCACCGCGATCAGCGAGTCGAAGCCGAGCGCCTTGAACGCGCCGTCCACCGCGATCTCGGCCGGGTCGGCGTGGCCCAGCGCGGTCGCGGCACTGGAGCGGACCAGGTCCAGCAGGGTGCGGCGGCGGTCGGCGGCGGGCAGCACGGTCAGCCGGTCGGCCAGGCCGCTCGCCGCCGCGGCGGCCGACGCCCGGCGCAGCGGGGTGCGGATCAGGCCGCGCAGCACCGCGGGGACGGCCTCGGCGCGCCCGGCCGCCTCGGCGACGGCGATCCGGGCCGGGGCGATCAGCGGGCGGCCGTCGGCGAGGGCCGCGTCGAAGAGCGCGAGGCCCTGCTCGGCGGTCATCGGTGCCAGGCCGCCGCGGACCAGGCGGGCCCGGTCGGCCTCGCCGAGCCGGCCGCCCATGCCCTCGCCGTGCGCCCAGAGGCCGGAGAGCAGCGCCTGGGCGGGCAGCCCGAGGGCGTGCCGGTGCTGGGCGAGCGCGTCGAGGAAGCCGTTGGCGGCGCCGTAGCTGCCCTGGCCGGCGGCGCCGACGGTGCTGGCCAGCGAGGAGAAGAGCACGAACGCGCTCAGGTCGAGGTCGCGGGTGAGCCGGTGCAGGTTCCAGGCCGCGTCGGCCTTGGGGCGCAGCACCGCGTCCAGCTGCTCGGGGCGCAGCCGCTGCACGGAGGCGTCGTCGACCACGCCGGCGGCGTGCACCACGGCGGTGAGCGGGTGCTCGGCCGGGACGGCGGCCAGCAGGGCGGCCAGGGCGGCCGGATCGGCCGCGTCGCAGGCGGCGGCGGTGACCTCGGCGTCCAGCCCGGCGGTCAGCTCCGCGAGTTCCCCGGCGGGCAGGCCGCGGCGGCCGACCAGCAGCAGGTGGCGGACCCCGTGCGCGGTGACCAGGTGCCGGGCCAGCAGGCGGCCGATGGCGCCGGTGCCGCCGGTCAGCAGGACGGTGCCGTCCGGGTCGAACGGGGTGCGGGCGGGCTCGGCCCCGGCGAGCGGGGCGGGTCCGGCCTTGACCAGCCGCGGCGCCAGCAGGCGGCCGGCGCGCAGCGCGAGCTGCGGCTCGTCGCCGGCGAGGGCGTCGCGCAGGGCCTCGTCGGTGGGCCGCTCGCCGTCGTGGTCGAGGATCAGGATGCGGCCGGGGTGCTCGATCTGGGCGCTGCGGGCCAGGCCGAGGACGGCGGCCGCGGCGAGGTCGCGCACCTCCTCGTCCGGGCCGGCGGCGAGGGCCTGCCGGGTGAGCAGGACGAGTCGGGAGTCGGCCCGGTCCTCCTCGGCGAGGAAGGCCTGGATCAGCCCGAGGGCGCTGCGGGTCAGGGCGTGGGCGCTCTCGGCGGGGGCGTCGGGATCGCCGGTGACCGGGACGAGGACGGCCTCGGGCGCCGGGCCGCCGTCGAGCGGCGGCAGGCCCTGGGCGAGGTCGGCCAGGGCGGTCCGGACGGCGCCGCCGGTGGCTGTGGTGGCGGCAGTGGCGCCGGTGGCGGCGGGGATCCAGTCGAGCCGGTGGAGCGGGTCGGCGGTGCTCCGGCCGGCGGCCGACCGCTCCGGGTCGACGGCCCGCAGGACGAGCGCGTCGACGTCCAGGACGGCGGCGCCCGCCGGGTCGCTCAGCGTGACGACGTAGCCGCCCTCGGGGCCGGCGGGCGCGGCGTGCACCCGGACGGCGGTGGCCCCGGCGGCGTGCAGCCGGACGCCGGCGAACGAGAAGGCGAGCCGGGTGGTCGCCGGGTCGCCGTCGAGCAGCAGCACGTGCAGTGCGGCGTCCAGCAGAGCCGGGTGGATGCCGAAGCCCTCGGTCGGGAGCGTCTCGGGGAGGGTGACCTCGGCGAACAGCTCCTCGCCGCGCCGCCAGGCGGCGGTCAGGCCCTGGAAGGCCGGGCCGTAGGCGTAGCCGCGCCCGGCCAGGCCGGGGTAGGCGTCCTGGACCGTGAGCGGGACGGCGCCGGCGGGCGGCCAGGCGCCCTGCGGTGCGGACGCGGCGGCCGGCCCGGCGATCAGCGCGCCGGTGGCGTGCCAGGTCCAGGGACGGTCCTCGGCGGAGGCCTGCGGGCGGGAGTGGACGGTGACGGGGCGGCGGCCCGCCTCGTCCGGCGGCAGCAGCACCACCTGGATCTGGACGGAGCCGTCGGCCGGGAGGAGCAGCGGGCTCTGGAGGGTGAGCTCCTCCAGGTGCGGGTGGCCGCAGCGCAGGCCCGCGTGCAGCGCGAGGTCGACGAGCGCGGAGCCGGGCAGCACGACCGCGCCGTTGACCACGTGGTCGGCGAGCCAGGGCTGGTCGGCGGTGGCGAGCCGGCCGGTGAGGACGAGGGTGTCGTCGCCCGCGAGGGTGACGGCGGCGCCGGCCAGCGGGTGGTCGGCGGGGTCGAGGCCGAGACCGGTGGCGTCGGTCGAGCCGGCGCCGGGCGCCAGCCAGTACCGCTCGCGCTGGAAGGGGTAGGTGGGCAGCGGGACCCGCCGGGCGGAGCCGGGGAAGGCGTCCGTCCAGTCCACCGCGACGCCGGCGACGTACGCCTCGGCGAGCGCGCCGAGGAACCGCTCGGGGCCGCCGTGGTCGCGGCGCAGTGTGCCGAGGGCGGCGCCGCCGCGGCCGTCGGCCTCCAGCGTCTCCTGGACGCCGACGGTGAGCACGGGGTGCGGGCTGGACTCGACGAAGGTGCGGTGGCCGGCCGCGAGCAGCGCCCGCACGGTGGGCTCGAAGCGCACCACCTGGCGCAGGTTGCGGAACCAGTAGTCGGTGTCGAGTTCGGTGGTCGCCAGCAGGCCGCCGGTGACGGTGGACCAGAAGGCCGTGTGGCCTTCGCGCGGCTCGATCCCGGCGAGGGCCTCGGCCAGCTCCTCGCGCAGCGGGTCGACGGCCGGCGAGTGCGAGGCGTAGTCGACCGGGACGCGCCGGGCGCGGACGTCCTGGGCCTGGCACCGGGCGACGAACTCGTCGAGGGCCTCGGCCTCCCCCGCGACCACGGTGGCGGACGGGCCGTTGTGCGCGGCGACGGTGATCCGGCCGTCGAAGCGGGCGATGCGCGCCTCGACCTCGGCGGTCGGCAGCGGGATCGACGCCATGCCCCCGGTGCCCGCGATGGCGCGCAGGTAGCGGCTGCGCAGGGCGACGATCCGGGCGGCGTCGGCCAGGGTGAGGCCGCCGGCGACGTGCGCGGCGGCGATCTCGCCCTGGGAGTGGCCGATCACGGCGGCGGGGACGACGCCGGAGTGCCGCCAGAGCTTCGCCAGCGACACCATCACGGCGAACAGCGCGGGCTGCACCACGTCGACGCGCTCCAGCGAGGGGGCGCCGGGGGCGCCGTGCAGCACGTCGATCAGCGACCAGTCGGTGTGCGGGGCGAGGGCCTCGGCGCACGCGGTGAGCTCGGCGCGGAAGACCTCGGAGGAGGCGTACAGCTCGGCGGCCATGCCCTCCCACTGGGAGCCCTGGCCGGGGAAGACGAACACGGGGCCGTCGGGGGCGCCGGCCGTGCCGGTGGTCAGGTTGGCGGCGGGCAGTTCCCGGGTCAGCGCGTCCAGGCCGGCCAGCAGCTGCTCGCGGTCGGCGGCGACCACCACGGCGCGCCGGTCGAAGGCGGCCCGGGCGGTCAGCGACAGGCCGAGGTCGGCGAGGGACGCGGCGGCCGGCCCGGCGCCGGTGCGGACGGCCTCGGCGAGCCGGGCGGCCTGGGCGCGCAGCGCGGCGTCGCCGTGGGCGGAGAGCGGGAACGGCAGCGGGCCGGTCCCGGTGGCGGCGGGGGCCGCCGGGGCGTCCTGCGGCACGCTCTCGACGATCATGTGGGCGTTGGTGCCGCTGATGCCGAAGGAGGAGACCGCGGCGCGGCGCGGACGTCCGCGTTCGGGCCAGTCCCGGGCCTCGGTCAGCAGCCGGACGCCGCCGGCGCTCCAGTCCACCCGGCTGGAGGGGGTGTCCGCGTGCAGGGTGCGCGGCAGCGTGCCGTGCCGCATCGCCTGCACCATCTTGATGATCCCGGCGACGCCGGCGGCGGCCTGGGTGTGCCCGATGTTGGTCTTCACCGAGCCGAGCCAGAGCGGGTCCTCGGCGGCGCGGTCCCGGCCGTAGGTGGCCAGCAGCGCCTGGGCCTCGATCGGGTCGCCGAGGGCGGTGCCGGTGCCGTGCGCCTCGACGGCGTCCACGTCGGCGGCGGCGAGTCCGGCGCCGGCCAGCGCCTGGCGGATCACCCGCTCCTGGGAGGGGCCGTTCGGCGCGGCGAGGCCGTTGGAGGCGCCGTCCTGGTTGATGGCGCTGCCACGGATCACCGCGAGCACCGGGTGACCCAGCCGCTCGGCGTCGGAGAGCCGCTCCAGGGCCAGCAGGCCCACGCCCTCGCCCCAGCCGGTGCCGTCGGCGCCCTCGGCGAAGGCCTTGCAGCGGCCGTCGGCCGACAGGCCCTGCTGCTTGCTGAACTCGATGAACATGCCGGGCGTCGCCAGCACGGTGGCGCCGCCGGCCAGGGCCATGTCGCACTCGCCGAGGCGCAGCGACTGGGCGGCGAGGTGCAGGGCGACCAGCGAGGAGGAGCAGGCCGTGTCGACGGTGACCGCCGGGCCCTCCAGGCCGAGCACGTAGGCGATCCGGCCGGAGGCGACGCTCGCGGTGTTGCCGGTCAGCAGGTGGCCTTCGAGGTCGGCCGGGGCCTGGTGCAGCCGGGGGCCGTAGTCCTGGGCGGTGGCGCCGACGAACACGCCGGTGCGGCTGCCGCGCAGCACGGCCGGGTCGACGCCGAGGCGCTCGACGGTCTCCCAGGCGGTCTCCAGCAGGAGCCGCTGCTGCGGGTCCATGGCGAGGGCCTCGCGCGGGGAGATGCCGAAGAACGCCGCGTCGAAGCGGGTCGCGTCGGTCAGGAACGCCCCGGCGGGGGTGAGCGTGCCGGTCGGGTTGCGGCCCTCGTCCGCGTAGACGCCCGCGATGTCCCAGCCGCGGTCCTCGGGGAAGCCGGTGACCAGGTCGCGGCCGTCGAGGACCGCCTGCCACAGGGCCTCGGGGGTGTCGATGCCGCCCGCGTAGCGGCAGCTCATCGCGACGATCGCGATCGGCTCGTCGCTCACGGCGCCGGGGGCGGGCGTCGCGGGCGCGACGGCGGCGGGCTCGCCGTAGAGCAGGCCGGACAGGTGCTCGGCCAGGCGCAGCGGGGTCGGGTGGTCGAAGACCAGGGAGTCCGGCAGCCGCAGCCGGGTGGCCGCGGCGAGGCGGTCGCGCAGTTCCACGGCGGTGAGCGAGTCGAAGCCCAGGTCGCGGAAGGTGAGCCGGGCGTCCACGTCGCCGGGGGTCTCGTAGTCGAGGACGGCGGCGACCTGGGCGCGGATCTGGTGCAGCAGCGCCCGCTCGTCCCGCCGCTCGGCGGCGGGCCCGGTCGGGGCCTCGACCGGGGCCGGCGCGGCAGGAGCGGGTTCGACGGCCGGACGGGCGGCCGCGTCCAGCCAGAAGCGGCGGCGCTGGAAGGCGTAGGTGGGCAGGTCGACCGGTCGGGGGGCGTGGCCCGCGAAGAGGGCGTCCCAGTCCAGCGGCGCGCCGGCGGTGTACAGCCGGGCGACGGCGCCGAGCAGGGTCTCCGCGTCGTCGCGGTCCTTGCGCAGGGCCGGGGCCAGCAGGCCCTGGGCGCCGGCCTGCCGGGCCATCGCGCAGAGCACGCCGTCCGGGCCGACTTCGAGGAAGCGGGTGACGCCCTCGCGGTGCAGGGCCTCGACGCCGTCGGCGAAGCGGACGGCCTCACGGACCTGGCGCAGCCAGTAGTCCGGCGTGGACAGCAGGCCGGGCCCGGCGAGTTCGCCGGTCAGGTTGGAGACGACCGGGATGCGCGGCTCGGCGAAGGTCAACCCGCCGAGCGCGGCGGCGAATTCGGCGAGCATCGGCTCCATCAGCGCCGAGTGGAAGGCGTGCGAGACCGTCAGCCGGCTGGTCTTGCGCCCCTCGGCCTTCCAGCGGGCCGCGAACTCCTCGACCACCTCGGTCGAACCCGAAACCACCACGGAGGTCGGGCCGTTGACGGCCGCAACGTCCAGCCGGTCACCGATCTCCGCCCGCACCTCGGCCTCGGTGGCCTGGACCGCCAGCATCGCCCCGCCCTCGGGCAGCGCGTCCATCAGCCGGCCTCGCGCCGCCACCAGGGCGCACGCGTCGGCGAGCGAGAACACGCCCGCCACATGAGCCGCCGCGATCTCACCGATCGAGTGCCCGAGCAGGAACTCCGGTGCCACACCCCAGGATTCGAGCAGCCGGAACGAGGCGACCTCGACCGCGAACAGCCCGGCCTGCGCCCACACCGTCCGGTCCAGGTCCTCCGCACCGTCGAACACCACACTGCGGACCGATCCGCCGAGCAGCGGGTCGAGCTCCGCGCACAGCTCGTCGAAAGCGGTCGCGAAGGCGGGGTGGGCCTCGTACAGGCCCCGGCCCATGCCGACCCGCTGCGAGCCCTGCCCGGTGAACAGGAAGGCCGTGCGGCCCTCGTCCGTCTCCCCCGAGACCACACCGCGCACCGGCTCGCCGGCGGCCAGCGAGCCGAGGCGGCGCAGCAGTTCGTCCCGGCCGCGGCCGAGCACGGCGGCCCGGTGGCCGAAGGCCGCGCGGGTGGTGGCCAGCGAGTGGCCGATGTCGGCCGGGTCGGCGGCGGGGGTGGCCTCCAGGTGGGCGCGCAGCCGGGCGGCCTGCTCGCGCAGCGCGTCCTCGGTGCGGCCCGACAGCGGCCAGAGCACCGGCGCGTCGGCGTCGGCGGTCCGCTCGCGCGGGTCCTCGGCCCGGCCGGGCCACTCCGTGAGCACGACGTGGCAGTTGGTGCCGCCCATGCCGAAGGAGCTGACACCCGCGATCCGCGGGCCCTCGGGCCAGGGTTCGAGGGCGGTCTGCACCCGCAGGCCGAGGTCGTCCAGGGGGATGCGCGGGTTGGGCCGTTCGAAGTTGAGGCTCGGCGGGAGCTGCCGGTTGGCCACCGACAGGACGGCCTTGAGCAGTCCGGCCGCGCCGGCGGCGCCTTCGAGGTGGCCGATGTTGGTCTTGGCGGAGCCGACCCGCAGCGCGGCGTCGGGGGTGCGGCCGGCGCCGAGGACGGCACCGAGGGCCGCCGCCTCGACCGGGTCGCCGACGGCCGTGCCGGTGCCGTGCAGTTCGACGTAGCGCACCGCGTCGGGGGCGATCCCGGCGCGCCGGTAGGCGGCGCCGAGCACGTCGGCCTGGGCGTCGCGGCTGGGGGTGGTCAGGCTGTCGCCGCCGCCGTCGTTGTTGACGGCGCTGCCGCGGATGACGGCGTAGATCCGGTCGCCGTCGGCGACGGCCCGGGCGACGGTCTTGAGGGCGACGACCACGCCGCCCTCGCCGCGGACGTAGCCGTTGGCGCGCTCGTCGAAGGTGTAGCAGCGGCCGTCCGGGGAGAGCGCGCCGAAGCGGGCCGCACCGACGGTGCTCTCCGGGGCCGCGATCAGGTGCACGCCGCCGGCCAGGGCGAGGGTGGCCTCGCCGCGCCGCAGGCTGTCGGCGGCGACGTGCACCGCGACCAGGGAGGAGGACTGTCCGGCGTCGACGGTCATGCTGGGGCCGCGCAGGCCGACGGCGTAGGAGACCCGGTTGGCGATCAGGCCGCGCTGCAGGCCGGCCAGCGAGTGCGGGCCGATCTGCGCGGTGCCGCCGCGCTGGGCGAGGGTGGCGTAGTCGGAGGCCATCACGCCGACGAAGACGCCGGTCCGGCTGCCGCGCAGGGCGTCCGGCACGATCCGGGCGTCCTCCAGCGCCTCCCAGCTCAGCTCCAGCATGAGCCGCTGCTGCGGGTCCATGGCGGTGGCCTCGCGCGGCGAGATGCCGAAGAAACCCGGGTCGAACCCGTCGATCCGGTCGAGGAAGCCGCCGCGGCGCGGGACGTCCCGCTCGGCGAGGTCGCCCCGGTCGAGGGGGACGTCACCGATCGCTTCCACGCCGTCGCACAGCAGCTTCCAGAAGGCCCGCGGGGTCGCGGCGCCCGGCAGTCGGCAGGCGAGTCCTACGACGGCGATGGCAGCGTCATCGGCATGGACCTCAGGCATGGGACACCTCAACACGTAATGCGCCGGAAATAGCCGAACGGAATTCACGGGTGGAATTGCCCACCCGTCGACCTGGGCGGATTGGCGTTTCGCAAGGGCCACCGCGGTCCGCCGGTGGAATTCCCCGGCGTACCCGATGGCGCGTCATCCGCGAGCTTAGGGAGCGAACCGACCGGCACCAACCCCTAAGCAGGGCGGATGCCGGCCCCCGGTACCGGCCCCACAGTTAGGGGTGCCGGTCCGGGGACTTCCGGCCGGGGACCCCGCTCCCGGGGATTCCCACCGGGCGGTGCGGGGTTCGCCGGGTCAGCGGTTCTTGCGCTGGAACGACCGCACCGACAGCGGCACGAAGACCACCAGGAGGCCCACCGACCACAGCAGCGTCGCGGCCACCGGGTGGTCCACCGGCCAGGCGTGCGAGCCGGTCACCGTCCCCGGGTTGCCGAACAGCTCGCGGCAGCCGGCGGTCAGGGCGCTGAGCGGGTTCCACTCGGCGATGAACCGCAGCCAGGCGGGCATCCCGTCGGTCGGCACGAAGGCGTTCGACAGCATGGTCACCGGCATCACGAGCAGCGTGAGCTGCTGCGCCATCTGCTCGTTGGGGACCTTCAGGCCGAAGTAGCAGCCGACCCAGCTGAGCGCGTAGCGCATCAGCACCAGCAGCCCGAAGCCGGCCAGGGCGTTCAGCAGCCCGTCGGACGCGCGCCAGCCGACCAGCAGACCGGCCACCGCCATGATGGCCACGCTGAGCAGTCCGCCGACCATGTCGGAGGCGGTGTGCCCGAAGGCGACCGCGACCCGCGACATCGGCATCGAGCGGAACCGGCTCATCAGTCCGCGCGAGACGTCGGCGGCGACCCTCTCGATCACCGCCACCACCGAACTGGCCGTCACCATGGCGAACAGCCCGGGCATCAGGTAGGCGCGGTAGTCACCGCCGCCCGGAATCCGGATGGCGCTGCCGAAGACGTAGCCGAACAGCAGCACCATCACGGCGGGGAAGATCAGGGCGGCGATCAGTGAGCCGGGCTCCTGGCGCAGCCGGCTGAACTCGCGCCCGACGAGGACGAAGCCGTCCGACAGCGCCCAGCGCAGGCGGGTCACCGGGGTCCGGCGGGCAACGGGGGTGATCTGGACGGTCATCAGGCGTGGTCCTTGACTCTGTCGTCGGCTCGGGCGCCGGCCGGGGCGTCGCCGTCGGTTTCGGTGTCGGCCGGGGCCGAGCGGTCGGTCAGGCGCAGGAACACCTCGTCGAGGGTGGGGCGGCGCAGGCTGACGTCGGCGACCTCGATCCCCGCCCGGTCCAGCTCCCGGACGAGTGCGGAGACCCGCACGGTGCCGTCCGCGGACGGCACGCTCAGGCTGTTCTCGCCGGTCCCGGTCGGCTCGGCCCCGGTCAGCCGGTGCAGCACGGCGGAGGCCTGCGGCAGCAGCGCCGGGTCCTCGACGACCACGTCGAAGCGGTTGCCGATCGTCGACTTGAGTTGGTCGGGGGTGCCGTCGGCGATCACCCGGCCGTAGTCCACCACCGCGATGTCGTCGGCCAGTTGGTCGGCCTCGTCCAGGTACTGGGTGGTGAGCAGCACGGTGGTGCCCTCGGCGACGAGCTCCCGCACGCAGTCCCAGATCTCGCCGCGGCTGCGCGGGTCGAGGCCGGTGGTCGGCTCGTCCAGGAAGAGCACCTGGGGGCGCAGGATCAGGCTGGCGACGAGGTCGAGCCGGCGGCGCATGCCGCCGGAGTAGCCGCGCACCTGCCGGTCGGCCGCCTCCATCAGGCCGAAGCGCTCCAGGAGTTCGTCGGCCCGCTGGTGCACCTGCCGACGGGGCAGGTGGTAGAGCCGGCCGAACATCCGCAGGTTGCCGCGACCGGTCAGCTTCTCGTCCACCGCGGCGAACTGCCCGGCCAGGCCGATCACCGAGCGCACCCGGTCGGCCTCGCGGACCACGTCCAGCCCGGCGATCCGGGCGTGCCCGGCATCCGGGTCCATCAGGGTCGCGAGGATGTTCACCGCGGTGGTCTTGCCGGCGCCGTTGGGGCCGAGCACCCCGCAGACCGTCCCGGCCGGGACGGCGAGGTCGAGCCCTCGTAGGGCGTGGACCTCGCCGAAGTGCTTGTGCAGTCCTTCGGCGAGGATGATCGGGTCCGCCATGATCCCTCCACTGGGAAGTGCCGTGTGCGCGGGTCGCGCCGTACGCGGTCGTGGTGCGGTCGCGGCCGACCCGCGCCGGGGAGCCGTGCGCCGACGCCGGGTCAGCTCGCCGACAGCGGGAACTCCCGCAGGCCGCGAATGATGAAGGAGCCCCGCCGGCGCACCGGCCCGGCCTGCCGCAGCCCGGGCATCCGGGAGATGAGGGTCCGGTAGGCCACCTCGGCCTCGAACCTGGCCAGCGGCGCGCCCAGGCAGTAGTGGATGCCGGCCGAGAACGCCAGGGTGTCGTTGCGGCTGACCCGGGTGATGTCGAAGCGGGCGGGGTCGGGGAAGACCTGCGGGTCCCGGTTGGCCCCGGCGGCCACGATCGCCAGCTCGCTGTCGACGGGCAGCACGACGCCGCCCAGTTCGACCGGCTCGTGGGCGATCCGCCGGTAGGTCTGCACCGGCGGGTCGTGGCGCAGCGTCTCGTTGACCACGTTCTGGGCCAGTTCCGGGTCCTCGGCCACCATCCGCCACTGCTCGGGGTGGCGCAGCAGCGCCAGGATGCCGTTGCCGATCAGGTTGACGGTGGTCTCGGTGCCGGCCAGCGGCAGGAACATGCACAGCGGCAGCAGTTCGTCCATGCTCAGGCTGCCCTCGTCGACCAGCGGCAGCATCCGGCTGATCATGTCCTCGCGCGGCTCGACCCGGCGCTGCTCGACGATCCGGGTGAACAGCTCGGTCATCCCGGCGATGGCGGCGTCCACGCTGCGCGCCTTCTCGTAGGTGACCACGCCGTCCAGCAGCGGGACGATCTCCCGGCTGAGGTGGTGGAAGTGCTCCCGGTCCTCCTCGGGGATGCCGACCAGGTCGCCGATCACCGCGGTCGGCAGGTGGTGGGCGAAGGCGGTCATCAGGTCGAACCGGTCGCCCTGGGCCAGGATGTCGTCGATCAGCCGGTGGCAGATCTCCTCGGCCCGGCCGCGCCAGCGCTCGACGACGCGCGGGTTGAGGGTGGGCATGGTCATCCGGCGCAGCCGGGTGTGGTCCGGCGGGTCGAGGCCGAGCATGGAGTTGTCGAAGTTCATGAACTCCGGCACCTTCTCGCCGTCGGCCTTGCGCACGCCGAAGCGCTTGTCCCGCAGCACCTGGTTGGCGAGTTCGTGGTCGGTGGTGACCCAGGTGCCCAGCGGGCTGCGGTAGACCCGGCCCCGCGCCCGGATCTCCTCGTACGCGGGGTAGGGGTTGTCCGGCGCGCTCAGCACCTTCGCGTAGGGATCGCCCTGGGCGGCGAGCTTGCGCACCAGGTCGTGGAAGAAGCGCATCTGCGCCCGGAGTTGCCGCTCACTCGACTCCATCGTCCCGTGCCCCTTCAGCCTCCGCGAATGGGGCCGAGCGTAGACACGGCCGTAACAGGGCCGACACCCCTATCCGGGGCCCGGGCAGGTGATTAGGGGCCGGGCCCCGGAGCCGGTCGCGACGTCCGGGGCCGCGCGGGGCGGGTCCGGGTGTCAACCGTTCGATCGCGGGAAGTTCCACCGGATGGATATCACCAGGTCGATCCGGGCGCGGCGGTGCGGCCGGACACTGGTGGGACCTCGGAGAACGGAGACCAAGACCGTGCCAGCGATCGTCGTTTCGAACCTGCGGATGCAGTACGGCCAGAAGGTCGTCGTCGACGACATCTCGTTCGAGGTGCAGGAGGGGGAGATCTTCGGCATCCTCGGCCCCAACGGCGCCGGGAAGACCACGACGGTCGAGTGCATCGCCGGGCTGCGCAAGCCCGGCGGCGGGAGCATCTCGGTGCACGGCCTGGACCCCCAGCACGACGCCGCCAAGCTGCACCGCATCCTGGGCATGCAGCTGCAGAAGAGCGAGATGCCGGACAAGCTGCGGGTCGCCGAGGCGATGGAGCTGTACGCCTCCTTCTACGACGACCACGCGGACTGGCGGGAGCTGCTCGCCGAGCTGAACCTGCTGGACAAGATGAACAGCCCGTTCGCCAGCCTGTCCGGCGGCCAGAAGCAGCGGCTGTCCATCGCGCTGGCGCTGGTCGGCAACCCGAAGGTGGCCGTGCTGGACGAGCTGACCACCGGTCTGGACCCGGCGGCCCGGCGGGACACCTGGGAGCTGATCGAGCAGGTCCGCGCCCGGGGCATCACCGTCGTCCTGGTCACCCACTTCATGGAGGAGGCCGAGCGGCTCTGCGACCGGCTGGCCCTGATCGACGGCGGCCGGATCGTCGCGCTGGACACCCCCGCCGGCCTGGTGGCCGGGGTGGGCGCCGAGCAGAAGGTGCGCTTCCGCCCGACCTCCCCGCTCGACGACCACATCCTGACCTCGCTGCCCGAGGTGACCTCGGTCCAGCGGCACGGCTCGCAGGTGGAGGTCACCGGCACGGGCAACCTGGTGTACGCCGTCACCTCGGCGCTCGCCCGCAACCAGATCGTCGCGGCCGACCTGCGCGCGGAGCTGGCCAGCCTGGAGGACGCGTTCCTCGCCCTGACCGGCCGCCGGTTCGACCACCCCTCCCACTGATCCCCGGCCCGTAGCCGACCCCCGACCCCTAGAAGGAGAACCCCCGTGCGGGCGATGAACCGGCTCACGGCCGTGGAGTTCAAGCTCTTCCTGCGAGACCCGGCCGCGTACTTCTGGACGCTGCTCTTCCCGGTCGTCCTGGTGGTGATCATCGGCAGTATCCCGTCCTCCCGCGAGTTCAAGGCCGAGATCGGCCAGCGCGCCATCGACTCCTACACGCCCGTCACCGTGGTGCTGGCCTTCGCGATGACCGGTCTGTTCATCACCCCGGGCTACCTGGTGGGCTACCGGGAGAAGGGCATCCTGCGCCGGCTGTCGACCACGCCGGTGGGCCCGGCCCGGGTGCTGATCGCCCAGTTGGTGGTCCAGATCACCGTGGCGATCGCCACCACCGTTCTGGTGCTCGCGACCGCGCGCCTGCTGTGGGACGTCAAGCTGCCGAGCAACCCGCTCGGCTTCGTGCTGACCTTCCTGCTCTCGGCCACCGCGGTGCTGTCCATCGGGCTGTTCGTCGCCTCGGTGCTCAAGACCACCAAGGCCGCCACCGGCGCGGGCAGCATGCTGTTCTTCCCGCTGATGTTCTTCGCGGGCCTGTACGTGCCCCGCGACCAGATGCCCGCCGCGGTCAACCGGATCGGTGACTTCACCCCGCTCGGCGCCTCCGTCCAGGCCTTCGGCGACGTGGCCAAGGGTCACCTGCCGGGCACCACCGCCCTGTTGGTCCTCGTCGGCTACACGGTGGTCTTCGGTGTCTTGGCCGCACGGCTCTTCCGCTGGGAGTAGGCCCAGGGCGGAGGATCCCGCCGGGAGTAGGCCTAGGCTGGAGGTCCGCGGTCACGGGCGGTCGCGGCGGGGCGGGAGCCGGGGAAGCAGCGGGGGCCGAGGAGCAGCAGCATGAAGAGCGACGAACCGATCGACCTGCGCCGCTTCCTCACCCCGCTGCCCGTCGTGCTGCTGGGCGTGGCCACCGTGCTGTGCGTCGTGCAGCCGGAGGAGGGGGCGGCCACCGCACGCGTCACGGTCTTCCCGCTGGTCGTGGTGACCGCCGCGTGGACGCTGGCGATGTACACCCTGCGGTCGCCGCAGTGGACGGGCCGCACCGGCCCGATGCTGACGTACGTGGCGGGCCAGCTGGTGCTGGCCGCGCTGTTGATGACCCAGCACCCGATCTTCTTCGTGTTCGCCGTGGTCGGGTTCGTCCAGGCCTACGACCTGCTCCCGCCGCAGTGGGCCTTCGTCAGCGTCGGCGCCACCTCGCTGATCATCAACCTGATCCCCGGCGGGGTGCCGGACAGCTCCCGGCGGATCGCCATCGCGGCCGCCTCGGTCTGCCTCCAGACCTGCCTGATCGGCCTGTTCGGCAACCTGTCGCACCGCTTCAACGAGCGCAGCGAGGAACGCTGCCGGCTGGTCACGGAGTTGAAGACGGTGATCGGCGAGAACAACGGCCTGCACGCCCAGTTGCTGATCCAGGCCCGGGAGGCGGGCATCCAGGACGAACGCCAGCGGATGGCCCGGGAGATCCACGACACCATCGCCCAGGGACTGGCCGGCATCATCACCCAGCTCCAGGCCGCCGACCGGGCCCGGCCACAGTCCGAGCAGCGCGAGTGGCACCTCGAACAGGCCCGGGGGCTGGCCCGGGAGAGCCTCACGGCGGCCCGGCGCTCGGTGGCCGCGCTGCGGCCGGCGGAGCTGGAGGAGGCGCACCTGCCGAACGCGATCCGGGAGCTGGCCCAGCGCTGGTCGGCGCGGGCGGACGTGCCGGCCTCGGTGGAGACCACCGGTGATCCCGTCCCGTTGCTGACGGAGATCGAGGTCGCCCTGTTCCGTGCCGCCCAGGAGACCCTGGCGAACATCGCGAAGCATGCCGCTGCCAGTAAGGTCAGACTGACCATTTCCTACCTGGAGGACACGGTCATGCTGGACGTTCACGACGACGGGGTCGGCTTCACCGTGACCGACCTCGACGGGCCGCCGCCCGCCGACGGCGACAGCGGGTACGGGCTGGACGGCCTGCGCCGACGGCTCGACCGGGTGCTCGGGACACTGACCGTGGAGAGCGCCCCGGGCTCGGGCACCGCGGTGAACGCGAGCGTGCCCGCGATCCGCCGGGGCGGCAGCGCATGAGCGAACAGTCCGCCCCCGTAAGGCTGCTGATCGTCGACGACCACCCGATCGTCCGGGACGGCCTGCGCGGCGCGTTCGCCGACAGCCCGGAGTTCGAGGTCGTCGGCGAGGCCGGCAACGGCGCCGAGGCGCTCGACCGGGTCGCCGAACTGAAGCCCGACCTGGTGCTGATGGACCTGCGCATGCCGGTGATGGACGGAGTCACCGCGATCCACCGGCTCGGCGAGACCGCGCCCGGGGTGCGGGTGCTGGTGCTGACCACGTTCGACACCGACAACGACGTGCTGCCCGCGATCGAGGCCGGCGCCACCGGCTACCTGCTGAAGGACGCGCCCACCGAGGAGCTGCTGCGCGCGGCCCGGGTCGCGGCCCGGGGCGACGCGATGCTCTCCCCCGCCATCACCAAACGGCTGATGGACCGGGTGCGCCGGCCCAGCCTCGGCGTGCTGAGCGCCCGTGAGCTGGAGGTGATGCGGCTGGTCGCCCACGGCTCCTCCAACAAGGAGGTCGCCGGCAAGCTGTTCATCACCGAGGCCAGCGTCAAGACGCACCTGCTGCGGATCTACGACAAGCTCGGGGTCCGCGACCGGGCGGGCGCGGTCGGCGAGGCGTTCCGGCGCGGTCTGGTGACCTGACCCGGAACGCCCCGCCGGCCCGCCGTCAGCTCCCCAGCTCGTCGTCGATCAGGGCGAAGATGTCCTCGGCCGTCGCGGACTCCAGGTCGCTGTCGTCGTGCTCCGGCTGCGGCCCGTCGGCGTCCCGCAGCCGGTCGAGCAGCTGCTCCAGCCTGGCGCGGGCCCCCGCCCGTTCCGCCCCGGCCAGCGCGACCAGGTCGGCCTCCATTCCGGCCAGCCGGCCGAGCAGGTCCTCCACCGGGTCGGCCTGCGGCAGCAGGCTCTCCCGCAGGTGGCGGGCGAGCGCGGCCGGGGTCGGGTGGTCGAAGACCAGGGTGGGGGGCAGCCGCAGGCCGGTGGCGGTGTTCAGCCGGTTGCGCAGCTCGACCGAGGTCAGCGAGTCGAACCCGAGGTCCTTGAACGGCCGGTCGGCCGCGACGGCGTCCGTCGAGCCGTGTCCGAGGACCACCGCGGCGTTCCCGGTGACCAGGTCCAGCAGGGCCGCGTCGCGCTGGGCGTCGGCCATCACGGCCAGCCGCTCGGCCAGCGCCGGGCCGTCCGGGCGCCGGTTGTCGGCGGCCCGGCGGACCGGTTGGCCGACCAGCGCCCGCAGCAGCGCGGGCACCGGGTGGGCGGCGGCGCGCAGCACGCCCAGGTCGATGTCGACCGGCACCAGGTGGGAGCGGCCCGTGGTGCGCGCCCGGTCGAACAGGGCGAGCGCCCGGGCGGTGGACAGCGGCGCGCTGAGGCTGCCGGCCCGGGCCTGGTCGACCTTCCCGAGGTGGCCGGTGAGCCCGCTGGCCTGCTCCCACAGGCCCCAGGCCAGCGACTGGCCGGCCTGGCCGGAGGCCGTCCGCCGGGCGGCCAGGGCGTCCAGGAAGGCGTTCGCGGCCGCGTAGTTGGCCTGCCCGCCGGAGCCGAAGGTGCCCGACACCGAGGAGTACAGCACGAACATCGACAGGTCGAGGTGCGCCGTCAGCTCGTGCAGGTTGAGCGCCGCGTCCACCTTCGGGCGCAGCACCCGGGAGAGGCGCTCCGGCGTCAGGGTGCCGAACACCCCGTCGTCCAGCACGCCGGCGGCGTGCACCACGCCCGTCAGCGGACGGGCGAGGCCGTCGAGAACCCGGGCCAGGGCGGTGCGGTCGGCCGCGTCGCAGGCGACGACCTCCGCCCGGGCGCCCGACTCGCCCAGCTCGGCGAGGAGTTCCCGCACGTCCGGGCCGTCCGCGCCCCGGCGGCTCAGCAGGGTCAGGTGGCGCACGCCGTGCACGGCCGCCAGGTGCCGGGCCAGCAGCCCGCCCAGCGTCCCGGTGCCACCGGTGATCAGCACCGTGCCCTCGGGGTCCGGCTCCACCGGCAGCGTCAGCACGTTCTTGCCGACGTGCCGGGCCTGGCTGACGTGCCGGAAGGCGCCGACCGCGTCCCGGACGTCCCAGGCGGTGATCGGCAGCATTCGCAGCGCACCGGCCTCGAACAGCTCGATCACCTCGTGCAGGATGCCGCCCATCCGGGCCGGCCCGGCGTCGCCGAGGTCGAAGGCCCGGTACCGGAGGCCGGCCGGCTGCCGGACGTCGGTCTTGCCCATCTCCAGGAAGCGCCCGCCCTCGGCCAGCAGCCGCAGCGAGGCGTCGGTGAACTCCCCGGCCAGCGAGTTCAGCACCAGGTCGACCCCGCGCCCGCCGGTCGCGGTGCGGAACCGCTCCTCGAAGGCGAGGTCGCGGGAGGAGGCGATGTGCGCCTCGTCCAGCCCCAGCTCCCGCAGCGTGCGCCACTTGCCCGGGCTGGCGGTGCCGAACACCTCCAGGCCGAAGTGGCGGGCGAGTTGGACGGCCGCCATGCCGACGCCGCCGGCCGCGGCGTGCACCAGCACCGATTCGCCCCGCTGCGCGTCGGCCAGGTCGCGCAGCCCGTAGTAGGCGGTGGCGAACACCAGCGGTACGGAGGCGGCCTGGGCGAAGGACCAGCCCCGCGGGACGCGGGCCAGCAGCCGCCGGTCGGTGACGGCCCGGACGGCCGCGCCACCGGCGAAGAAGCCGAAGACCCGCTCGCCCGGGGCGAGGTCGGTCACTCCGGCGCCGACCTCCAGCACGACGCCGGCGGCCTCGGAGCCCATCGCGGCCGTCCGGTCCGGGTACATGCCCAGACCGATCAGCACGTCCCGGAAGTTGACGCCCGCCGAGCGCACCGCGACCCGGACCTCGTCCGCGCCCAGCGGCGCGTCGGCGTCGGGCGCGGGCACCAGCGCCACGTCCTCCAGTCCGGCGCCCCGCCCCGCGAGGCCGAGCCGCCAGGCGCCCGCGGGCTCCGGCGGGGTCAGCCGGGCGACGGTGGCCTCCCGGACCAGTCGCGGCACCCTGATGTCGCCGCCGCGGACCGCGAGTTGGGGCTCCTCGCCGCCCACCAGCGCGGGCCAGCCGGCCCACGGGTCGGCCGCGCCGCCCTGCGGTTCGATGTCCACCAGCACGATCCGGTCCGGGTTCTCGGTCTGCGCGGAGCGGACCAGTCCCCACACGGCGGCGCCGGCCGGGTCGGCCTCGCCACCGGTGCCGGACCCGGCCGGGGTCGCCCCGCGGGTGAGCACCACCAGCCGGGAGTCGGCGAACCGCTCCTCGGCCAGCCAGGCCCGTACCTCGCCGAGCACCCGGGCGGTCGCCCCGTGCACGGCCTCGGCCCCGAGCGCACCGGCGGCACCGAGCGCACCGTCAACACCGGCGGCGCCGGCGGAGACGGCGGAGACGGCCAGGACGGTCACCGACGGTACGGCCGCGCCCTGTTCCAGGGAGGCGACCAGGGCCGCCAGGTCGGTGTGGCGGCGGGCCGGTCCGCCCTCGGGGGCCGTCTCGCCGACCGCGGCCCACGCGGTCAGGTCCGGCTCGGCCGCACCGGCCGCCGGGGGCACCGGCCGCCAGTCCACCGCGAACAGCGCGTCCGGTCCGGCGTCGGCCGTGGCGCCGAGCGCCTCCGGGGACACCTCGCGCATCACCAGCGAACGCACGGTGGCCACCGGGCTTCCGGTGCCGTCGGCCAGCCGCAGCGCGACGCCCTCGGCGGTCCGGGTGATCCGCGCCCGCAGCACCGAGGCGCCCACCGCGTCCACCCGCACGCCGGTCCAGGCGAACGGCAGGGCGGTGCCCTCGACCTCGCTCCCGCCGGCGAAGCCGACGGCGTGCAGCGCCGCGTCCAGCAGCGCCGGGTGTAGGGCGAAGCCGGCGGCCTCGTCCGCCGCCTCCTCGGGCAGCGCGACCTCGGCGTAGACCGCGTCCTCGGCCCGCCAGACGGCGCGCAGGCCGCGGAAGGCCGGCCCGTAGCCGTAGCCGCTGTCGGCCAGGGTGTCGTAGAAGCCGTCCAGCGGCACCGGCTCGGCGGCCGGCGGCGGCCAGGCCGCCAACTCGAAGGGCTCGGCCGGTACGGCCTCGGTCAGCAGGCCGGTGGCGTGGCAGGTCCAGGGCGTCCGGTCACCGGTGTCGGGCCGGGCGTGGATCTCCAGCCGGCAGTCGCCGCCGTCGTCGGGCGCGGTCACCCGGACCTGGACCTGGGCCTCCCCCCGTTCGGGGAGGGCGAGCGGGGACCGCACCACCAGTTCGTCCAGCACCGTACGGCCGACCTGCTCGCCGGCCCGCAGTGCGAGTTCGACCAGCGCGGTGCCGGGCACCACGGTCCGGCCCAGTACCGCGTGGTCGGCCAGCCACGGGTGGCTCGCCGTGGACAGCCGTCCGGTCAGCACCGCGCCGCCGTCCCCGGCCAGGGCCAGGACGGCGCCCAGCAGCGGGTGCCCGGCGGGCAGTTGCCCGAGCGCCGCGACGTCGCCGGCCCCGGCGACCGGCCGGGGCCAGTAGCGCTCGCGCTGGAAGGCGTAGGTGGGCAGTTCCGCGTGCGGACCGGCCGGCAGCGCCGCCGCCCAGTCGACCTGGGCACCGGCCGTCCAGAGCCGGCCGAGGCCGTGCCAGAGCGTGTCCACCTGGTCCCGCCCGGCCCGCTGGAGCGGGGCGAGCACGGCGTCGGGGAGGGTCTGCTGGGCCGGCCCGCAGAGCACGCCGTCGGGGCCCAGCTCCAGGAGGCGGGTCACGCCGTGCTCGCCGAGGTGGGCGACGCCGTCGGCGAAGCGGACCGCCTCGCGGACCTGGCGCAGCCAGTAGTCGGGGGTGGTGAGCAGCCCGGGTTCGGCGAGCGTCCCGCTGACGTTGGACAGCAGCGGAATGCGCGGCTCGGCGAAGGTCAACTCCGCCAGGACGGACGAGAATTCGGCGAGCATCGGCTCCATCAGCGCCGAGTGGAAGGCATGCGAGACGGTCAGCCTGCGGATCCGGCGGCCCTCGGCCTTCCACCGCCCGGCCAGCTCCTCCACCGCCTCGACCGGCCCGGAGACCACCACGGAGGTCGGGCCGTTGACGGCCGCCACGTCCAGGCGGTCGCCGATCGCGTCGAGGACCTCGGCCTCGGCGGCCTCGACCGCCAGCATCGCCCCGCCCTCGGGCAGCGCGTCCATCAGCCGGCCGCGCGCCGCCACCAGGGCGCACGCGTCCGGCAGCGGGAAGACCCCTGCGACGTGAGCGGCCGCCACCTCGCCGATCGAGTGGCCGAGCAGGAAGTCGGCCGTCACGCCCCAGGATTCGAGCAGCCGGAACGAGGCGACCTCGACCGCGAACAGCCCGGCCTGCGCCCACACCGTACGGTCCAGATCCTCGACGCCCTCGAACACCACGTCCTTCACCGGCCGGTCCAGCAGCAGGTCCAGCTCCGCGCAGACCGCGTCGAAGGCCGCCGCGAAGGCGGGGAACTCCTCGTACAACTCCCGGCCCATGCCGACCCGCTGCGCACCCTGTCCCGTGAACAGGAACGCCGTCCGCCCCTCGGCGACCGTACCGGTGACCACGCCCGCGCCGGGCTCGCCGGCGGCCAGCGCCGCCAGCTCCCGGTCCTGCTCGGCCCGGTCCGCGCCGACCACCACCGCGCGGTGCGCCAGCGCCGTCCGCCCGGACAGGGCCCGGGCCACCTCGGCCGGTCCGTCCTCCGGGCGGTCCGTCAGGTGCTCGCCCAGCCGGGCGGCCTGGGCCCGCAGCGCCGCCGGGTTCTGACCGGACAGCGGCCACGGCAGCGGACCGTGCGGCCGACGCCCGGCGGGCTCGGCCGGGGCGGGCTCGCCCTGCTCGATGATGACGTGGACGTTGGTGCCGCTCATCCCGAACGAGGAGACGCCGGTGCGGCGCGGCCGTTCGGCCCGCGGCCACGGCCGGGCCTCGGTCAGCAGCTCGACCGACCCGGTGGACCAGTCGACGTGCGGGGTGGGCTCGTCCACGTGCAGGGTCGCCGGAAGCGTGCCGTACCGCATCGCCATGACCATCTTGATGATCCCGGCGATGCCGGCGGCGGCCTGGGTGTGGCCGATGTTGGACTTGATCGAGCCCAGCCAGAGCGGCTCCCCGTCCCGGCCCTGCCCGTAGGTGGCCAGCAGCGCCTTCGCCTCGATCGGGTCCCCGAGGCGGGTGCCGGTGCCGTGCGCCTCCACGGCGTCCACCTCGGCGGCCGACAGCCCGGCGTTGGCCAGCGCCTGCCGGATCACCCGCTCCTGCGAGGGACCGTTCGGGGCCGTCAGACCGTTCGAGGCGCCGTCCTGGTTGACCGCGCTGCCGCGCACGATGCCGAGCACCCGATGGCCGTTGCGGCGGGCGTCGGACAGCCGCTCCAGCAGCAGGATGCCGACGCCCTCGCCCCAGCCGGTGCCGTCGGCCGCGGCGGCGAAGGCCTTGCACCGGCCGTCGGCGGCCAGGCCCAGCTGGCGGCTGAACTCCACGAAGGCCGACGGGGTCGCCATCACCGTGGCGCCGCCCGCGAGGGCCATGGTGCACTCGCCGCGGCGCAGCGCCTCGGCCGCCGAGTGCAGGGCGACCAGGGAGGAGGAGCAGGCGGTGTCCACCGTCATGGCCGGGCCCTCCAGCCCGAACACGTACGAGATCCGGCCGGAGAGCACGGCGGCCGCGGTGCCGGTGCCCCGGTGCCCCTCGCTGTCGGAGGGGCCGGAGAGCAGCGCCGCGTAGTCCTGGCCGTTGGTGCCGATGAACACGCCGGTGCGGCTGCCGCGCAGCGAGCGCGCGTCCACCCCGGCCCGTTCGAACGCCTCCCAGACGGTCTCCAGCAGCAGCCGCTGCTGGGGGTCCATGGCCAGCGCCTCGCGCGGCGAGATGGCGAACAGCGCCGGGTCGAAGTCGGCGACGCCGGACAGGAATCCGCCGGCCCAGGTGGCGTCCGCGCCCGCCTCGCCGGAGGGCGCGCCGAGCGGCGGCCAGCCGCGGTCGCCGGGCAGCCCGGAGACCGCGTCCACCCGGTCGGCGACCAGCCGCCAGAGCTGTTCGGGGTTCTCGACCCCGCCGGGGTAGCGGCAGCTCATCGCGACGATCGCGATCGGCTCCTCCAGCGCGGTGGCCTCGGCCCGCACGGTCTGGGCCGCCACCGCGGTGCCGAGCAGCTCGCCGCGCAGCTGGGCGGCCAGTTCGCGCGGCGTGGGGTGGTCGAAGACCAGGGTGGCGGAGAGCCGCAGCCCGGTCTCGGCGGCCAGGGCGTTGCGCAGTTCGAGCGCGGTGAGCGAGTCGAAGCCGAGGCCCTTGAACGGGACCTCCGGCGGGACGTCGCCCGCCTCGCGGTGGCCGAGCACGGCCGCCGCCAGCCGCCGGACCAGGTCGAGCAGGGTCCGTTCCTGCTCGGCGGGCGGCAGCGCGGCGAGCTTCCCGGCCAGCGGGGAGGCGCCCTCGGCCGGCTCGGCGGCCGGGGCTTCCAGGGCCCGGAGCACCTCGGGCAGGTCCTCGATCAGCGGACGGCGGCGGCTGGCCGTGAACGCGGGGGCGAAGCGCTCCCAGCGGACGTCCGCCACCGCCACGCAGGCCTCGCCCCCGGCGACGGCCCGGTCGAGCGCCCCCACGGCGAGGGCCG
Organism: Kitasatospora sp. NPDC127067; assembly: GCF_042724755.1. Classification (NCBI taxonomy): domain Bacteria; kingdom Bacillati; phylum Actinomycetota; class Actinomycetes; order Kitasatosporales; family Streptomycetaceae; genus Kitasatospora; species Kitasatospora sp. NPDC127067. The sequence goes on from NZ_JBHXEM010000037.1 coordinate 31,738, forward strand.
GGTCCAGCAGGGCGAGCCCGCGGCGGCGCAGGAAGTCCTCCGATTCCCCCTGCACGGCCATGCCGGCCTCCGCCCACGGGCCCCAGGCGACGGCCAGCGCGGCCCGGCCGGCCGCCCGGCGCTGTTCGACCAGCGCCTCCAGGTAGGCGTTGGCGGCGCCGTAGACGGCCTGGGCGCCGGAGCCCCAGGTGGCCGAGATCGAGGAGAAGACGACGAACAGCTCCAGGTCCAGCCCGGCGGTCAGCTCGTCGAGGTGCGCCGCGCCGTCGGCCTTCCCGCCGAGCACGGCGGCGATCTCCTCGGCGGCGGTGTCCATCAGCAAGGTCGCCTGGCCGACGCCGGCCGCGTGCACCACACCGGTCAGCGGGAACTCCGCCGGGATCGCGTCGAGCACCGCCGCCAGCGCCGCCCGGTCGGCGGCGTCGCAGGCGGCGACCGTCACCCGGGCACCGAGCCCGGCCAGTTCGGCCACCAGCGCGTCCACGCCCTCGGCCGCCGAACCGCGCCGACTGGTCAGCACGAGATGGGGAGCGCCCCGACCGGCCAGCCAGCGCGCCACCTCCGCGCCCAGCGCCCCGGTTCCACCGGTCACCAGCACCGTGCCCGAGGGCGGCCCGAGCGGTTCGGCACCGTCCGGTCGGGCGGCCCGCACCAGGCGGCGGACGTACGTGCCGGCGCCCCGGACGGCGACCTGGTCCTCGGTGCCGGTCAGGACGGCGGCCAGCCGGGCGGCCGTCCTGGCGTCCTCGGCGGGCGGCAGGTCGACCAGCCCGCCCCAGCGTTCCGGCAGCTCCAGGGCGGCGGCCCGGCCGAGGCCCCAGAGCTGCGCCGCCACCGGGTCGGACGGACCGTCGGAGCGGCCCACCGACACCCCGCCCCGGGTGGCCAGCCAGAGCGGGGCGTCGATGCCCGCGTCGCCGAGCGCCTGGATCAGCGCGACGGCCGCCGGGACCGGCTCGGGGTGCCGGGCCGGGCAGGCGACCACGCCGGCCGGGTCGGCCGTGAGCTCGCGCAGCCGGGCGGCCAGGGAGGCCCGGGTGGCCCCGGGGCCGAACTCCAGCAGGACCACGTCGGCGCCGGCGGCGGTCAGCAGCCGCTGGGCGTCGGTGTCCCCCGGGGTCGCGACGACCAGCCAGGTGCCGGTGAGCGTGCCCGCGGCGGGCGCGTCGGCGAGCGGCTTCCAGCGGACCCGGTAGCGCCAGGAGTCGATGACGGCCTCGTCCCGGCGGCGGCGCCGGAAGGAGGACAGCGCGGGCAGCACGGCCCGCAGCTCCCCCTGGTCCGCGTCCACGCCGAGGGCGCCGGTCAGTTCGGCCACGTCCTCGCGCTCGACGGCGGCCCAGAACCGGCCCTCGGCGGTGCCCTCCGCTCCTTCGGCCGCGGCGGCGGGAGCGGCGGGACGGGCCCAGTAGGACTGGTGCTGGAAGGCGTACGTGGGCAGCGCGACCCGCCCCTCGCCACGGCCCGCGAAGGCCGCCGGCCAGTCCACGGCGGCACCCGCCGTCCAGAGCGCGCCGACGGCGGCGTGGAAGGTGCGCACGCCGTCGTGGCCGGAGCCGCGCAGCAGCGGCGCGAAGGCGCCCTCGACGCCGGCGTGCTGGGCCATCCCGCACAGCACGCCGTCCGGGCCGAGCTCGGCGAAGCGGGTGACGCCCCGTCGGCCCAGGGCATCGACGCCGTCGGCGAAGCGGACGGCCTCGCGGACCTGCCGCAGCCAGTAGTCGGGGGTGGTGAGCAGGCCCGGCTCGGCGAGGCTGCCGGTCAGGTTCGACACGATCGGGAACTGCGGCTCGGCGAAGGTCAACTCCGCGAGGACGGCGGCGAATTCGGCGAGCATCGGCTCCATCAGCGCCGAGTGGAAGGCGTGCGAGACCGTCAGCCGACGGGTCTTGCGGCCCTCGGCCTTCCAGCGCGCGGCGAACTCCTCGATCGTTTCGACCTGACCCGAAACCACCACGGAGGTCGGGCCGTTGACGGCCGCCACGTCCAGGCGGTCGCCTATCTCCGCCCGCACCTCGGCCTCGGCGGCCTGCACCGCGAGCATCGCGCCGCCCTCGGGCAGCGCCTCCATCAGCCGACCGCGGGCCGCCACCAGGGCGCACGCGTCCGGCAGCGAGAGAACACCCGCCACATGGGCGGCCGACACCTCACCGATCGAATGCCCGAGCAGCACGTCCGGGACCACGCCCCAGGACTCCAGCAGCCGGAAGGACGCCACCTCGACCGCGAACAGCCCGGCCTGCGCCCACACCGTACGGTCCAGATCCTCCGCACCCGCGAAGACGACCTCACGCACCGACCGCCCGAGCCTCGCGTCCAGCTCCGTGCAGACCGCGTCGAACGCCGCCGCGAAGGCGGGGAAAGCCTCGTACAGCTCCCGGCCCATGCCGACCCGCTGCGCACCCTGCCCCGTGAACAGGAACGCCGTCCGGCCCTCGTCCGCCACCCCGGTCAGCACATCCTGGGCGGAACGTCCCTCGGCCAGCGCCGCCAGCCCCTCGCCGAGGCCTGCGGCCGAGTCCCCGAGGACCACCGCGCGGTGCTCCAGCGCCGCCCGGGTGACGGCCAGCGCGTGCCCCGCGGCCGCCGGGTCGGGCCCGGTCGCCGCGAACTCGGCCAGCCTCGCCGCCTGTCCGCGCAGCCCCTCCGGGGTCTTGGCGGACACCGGCCAGAGCACCGGGCCGCTGTTCTCCACCGGTTCCGGCGCGGGCAGCGGATCGCCCTGCTCCAGGATGACGTGGGCGTTGGTACCGCTGATGCCGAAGGAGGACACGCCCGCCCGGCGCGGACGGTCCGCCTCCGGCCACGGCCGGGCCTCGGTCAGCAGTTCCACCGCGCCCGCCGACCAGTCCACGTGGGGCGTCGGCTGCTCGGCGTGCAGGGTGGCGGGCAGCAGGCCGTGCCGCATCGCCTGCACCATCTTGATGATGCCCGCGACACCGGCCGCCGACTGGGTGTGGCCGATGTTGGACTTGATCGAGCCGAGCCACAGCGGCTCGTCGCCGCGGTCCCGGCCGTAGGTCGCCAGCAGCGCCTGGGCCTCGATCGGGTCGCCCAGCCGGGTGCCGGTGCCGTGCGCCTCCACCACGTCCACCTCGGACGGGGCGAGCCGCGCGGAGGCCAGCGCCTGCCGGATCACCCGGCGCTGCGAGGGGCCGTTCGGCGCGGTCATCCCGTTGGACGCGCCGTCCTGGTTGACCGCGCTGCCGCGCACCACCGCCAGCACCTCGTGCCCGTTGCGGCGCGCGTCCGACAGCCGCTCCAGCAGCAGCAGTCCGACGCCCTCGCCCCAGCCCGTACCGTCCGCGCTGGCGCCGAAGGAGCGGCACCGCCCGTCCGAGGCGAGGCCCTGCTGGGCGCTGAAGGCGTGGAAGACCTCCGCGTTGGTCAGCACGGTCACCCCGCCGGCCAGCGCCAGCGTGCACTCCCCGGCGCGCAGCGCCTGGACGGCCAGGTGCAGCGCCACCAGCGAGGAGGAGCACGCGGTGTCCACCGTGACCGCCGGGCCTTCCAGCCCGAACACGTACGCCACCCGGCCGGAGAGCACGCTGGTCGCTCCGCCGGCCAGGACGTACCCCTGGTCGGCGTCGGCCGCACCGACCCCGTAGCCGGAGGAGGTCGCGCCGACGAACACCCCGGTCCGGGTGCCGCGCACGGTGTCCGGCGCGATCCCGGCCCGTTCGAAGGCCTCCCAGCCGCTCTCCAGCAGCAAGCGCTGCTGGGGGTCCATGGCGAGGGCCTCGCGCGGGGAGATCCCGAAGAACGCGGCGTCGAAGCGCTCGGCGCCGTCCAGGAACCCGCCCTGGGCGGCGAGGTCGCTCGCCGCGGCGTCGGCGCCGAGCCCGTCCGCCCTCCAGCCGCGCTGCTCGGGGAAGGGGGCGATCGCGTCGCCGGCCCGTTCGACCAGCCGCCAGAGGTCGTCCGGCGAGGAGACGTCGCCGGGGTAGCGGCACGCCATCGACACGATCGCCACGGGTTCGCTGACCGCGGCGGTCAGTTCACGGTTTCGGGCGCGAAGCTTCTCCGTCTCCTTGAGGGAAGCTCGCAACGCTTCGACATAGTCCTGGGTAGAGGCCATCGCAAGCTCCGTACTGCGGTCAGGAATCACGTTCGCCGAGGGCCAGCCTCAGCAGGCTTTCGCCGTCCATCTCGTCGATCGACTCGATGGCGGTCACGGGTGCGGCGTCCTCGGCGGCGGGCGCGGACTCCTGCGAGGCGAGCCGCAGCAGCGGCTCCAGCAGTCCGGACTCGCGCAGCCGGGACACCGGGACGGTGAGCAGGGCGCGGCGCGCCTGCTCCGCCTCGTCGGCGTCGAGGGCGTCGTCGCCGAGCAGTTCGGCCGTGATCTGCTCGGCCAGCGCCCTCGGGGTGGGGTGGTCGAAGATCAGGGTGGCGGGCAGGGCCAGCCCGGTGGCCGCGGTCAGCCGGTCGCGCAGTTCGACCGCGGTCAGCGAGTCGAACCCCAGGTCGCGGAAGGCCCGGTCGGCGACGACCGACCCGGCCGCGCTGTGGCCGAGGACCAGCGCGGCCTGCTGCTGCACGGTCTCCAGCAGCAGGGCGAGGCCGTCCTCTCCGGACAGCCCGGCGAGGCGCTCGCGCAGCGCGGTGCCGTCCTGCGGGCCGCCGGCGGCGCCCCCGGCGAGGACCTGCCGCACCTCGGGGACGTCCTCGATCAGCGGCTGCGGGTGGTACGCGGTGAAGCCGGGCACGAAGGCCTGCCAGTCCACGTCCGCGACGGTCACGCAGACGTCGCCGGTCCGGATCGCCGTGTCCATCGCCTCCAGGGCGAGGTCCGGGGCCATCGCCCGCAGGCCGCGGCGGCGCAGGAACTCCTCGGCGTCGGCGCCGCCGGCCATGCCCTCGCCCGCCCACGGGCCCCAGGCCACGGAGGTGGCCGCCAGCCCGCGGGCCCGGCGGTCGACGGCGAGGGCGTCCAGCGCGGCGTTCGCCACCGCGTACGCGGACTGCCCGCCGCTGCCCCAGACGCCGGCGACGGAGGAGAAGAGCACGAAGTAGTCGAGGGGGGTGTCCCCCAGCAGCTCGTCCAGGCAGACCGCGCCTTCGGCCTTGCCGTCCACGATCGCCGCGAACCCGGCGCGCGCGGTGCTGCCGAACGGCGTCGGGTCGCCGACGCCGGCCGCGTGCACCACGCCGCTCAGCGGGAACTCCGCCGGGACGGCGGCCAGCACCCCGGCCATCCCTTCCCGGTCCGCCGTGTCGCAGGCGGCGACGGTCACCCGGGCGCCCAGCGCCTCCAGTTCCGCGACCAGCTCCGCCGCCCCCGGCGCCGTCCGGCCCCGGCGGGAGACCAGCACCAGGTGGGGGACGCCCTGCCCGGCCAGCCGGCGCGCCACGGCGGCGCCCAGCGCTCCGGTACCGCCGGTGACCAGGACGGTTCCGGTGGCGGGGGCGGGATCGGCCGTCACCGGCCCGGTTCCCGCCGGGACCAGCCGACGGGCGAAGGTCCCGGTGGCCCGGACGGCGACCTGGTCCTCGGTTCCGGACAGCACCTCGGCCATCCGGTCACCGAGCACCGGCCCCGCCGGACCGCAGACGTCCACCAGCCCGCCCCACAGGCCGGGCAGCTCCAGGCCGACCACCCGGCCCAGGCCCCAGATCCGGGCGTGTCCGGGCCGGACGGTCTCCTCCTCGCGCACGGTCACCGCGCCGGAGGTGACCCACCAGAGCGGCACCCGCAGGTCCAGGGCGGTGAGCGCGTCGATCAGGTCCAGGGCGTCGGCGACGGGATCGGCGTCCGGGGCCGTGCCGGGGAAGGCCAGCACCCCGGTCGGGTCCGCGATCCGGGCGAGGTCGTCCGCCAGCCGCTCGGTCGTGGTCCGCACCACCCGGGCGCCCGCCCGCTCCACGGCGGACAGGCAGGCCTCGGCCAGGTCGGACCCCGGTGCCCCGGACTCCGCCGCCCCGGCGGGCAGCACCGCCAGCCAGCTGCCGGTCAGCAGCGGCGGAACGGCCGCGGTGGGCACCGGCTTCCAGGTGATCCGGTAGCGCCAGGCGTCGGATCGCTCCTCCGGCCGGGCGGGGTGACGCGCGACGGGCGGCTGCGCCCAGTAGTGCTGCCGGTCGAAGGCGTACCGGGGCAGCAGCGCCCGGTGCCCGCCCCAGTCGGCGTAGACGGCCGGCCAGTCCACGGCCGTCCCGGCGGTCCAGAGCGTGCCGAGCGCGGCCAGGGCGCTCTCCGTCTCGTCCCGCTCGCGGCGCAGCAGCGGCGCGAACGTGCCCTTGGCGTCGGCCTGTCGGGCCAGGGCGGACAGCACGCCGTCGGGGCCGAGCTCGGCGAAGCGGGTCACGTCCTGGCCGCCCAGGGTGTCGACGCCGTCGGCGAAGCGGACGGCCTCCCGGACGTGGCGCAGCCAGTAGTCGGGGGTGGTGAGCAGGCCCGGCTCGGCGATCCCGCCGGTCAGGTTGGAGACGACCGGGATCTGCGGCTCGGCGAAGGTCAACTCCGCCAGCACGGCAGCGAATTCGGCGAGCATCGGCTCCATCAGCGCCGAGTGGAAGGCGTGCGAGACGGTCAGCCGACGGGTCTTGCGGCCCTGGGAGGCCCACTCGATCGCGAACTCCTCGACCACCTCGACGGGGCCGGAAACCACCACCGAACGCGGCCCGTTGACGGCCGCCACGTCCAGGCGGTCGCCGATCTCCGCCCGCACCTCGGCCTCGGCGGCCTGCACGGCGAGCATCGCGCCGCCCTCGGGCAGCGCCTCCATCAGCCGGCCCCGCGCCGCCACCAGGGCGCACGCGTCCGCCAGCGAGAACACCCCGGCGCAGTGCGCCGCCGCCACCTCACCGATCGAATGCCCGAGCAGGAAGTCGGGCGTCACACCCCAGGACTCCAGCAACCGGAACGAGGCCAACTCGACCGCGAACAGCCCGGCCTGCGCCCACACCGTACGGTCCAGATCCTCGACGCCGTCGAGGACGACCTCGCGCACCGACCGCCCGAGCCTCCCGTCCAGCTCCGCGCAGACCGCGTCGAAGGCCGCCGCGAACACCGGGAAGGCCTCGTACAGCCCCCGGCCCATCCCGACCCGCTGCGCGCCCTGCCCTGTGAACAGGAACGCCGTCCGCCCCTCGCCGGCCGGGTCGCCCGCGGCCAGCGCGTCGAGCGCGGCGGTGAACGCCTCGCGGTCGCCGCCGAGCAGGACCGCGCGGTGCTCCATGACGGTACGGGCGAGCAGCCCGCGCCCGACGTCCACCGGTCCGGCCTCCGGCGTGGCGGCCACGAAGGCCCGCAGCCGGCGCGCCTGGGCCCGCAGGCCGTCGGCCGTCCGGGCCGAGAGCGGCCAGGGCACGAGGGCCGGGGCGCTCGCCGGTTCGGGGGCCGCGAGGGCCTCGCCCTGCTCGATGACCACGTGGGCGTTGGTGCCGCTCACCCCGAAGGAGGAGATCGCCGCCCGGCGCGCCCGGTCCGCCTCCGGCCACGGCCGGGCCTCGGTCAGCAGCTCCACCGCGCCCGCCGACCAGTCCACCAGCGGCGTCGGCTCGTCCACGTGCAGGGTGGCCGGCAGCACGCCGTGCCGCATCGCCAGCACCATCTTGATCACGCCCGCCACCCCGGCCGCGGCCTGGGTGTGGCCGAGGTTGGACTTCACCGAGCCGAGCAGCAGCGGACGGCCTTCGGGCCGCCCCTGGCCGTACGTGGCGAGCAGCGCCTGGGCCTCGATCGGGTCGCCGAGGCGGGTGCCGGTGCCGTGCGCCTCCACCGCGTCCACCTCGGCGGGCGAGAGTCCGGCGGCGGCCAGGGCCTCCCGGATCACCCGCTGCTGGGACGGCCCGTTGGGGGCCGTCAGCCCGCTGGAGGCGCCGTCCTGGTTGACCGCGCTGCCCCGCACCACCGCGAGCACCTCGTGGCCGAGCCGCCGGGCGTCGGAGAGCCGCTCCACCAGCAGCACACCGGCGCCCTCGGCCCAGCCCATCCCGTCGGCGGCGGCGGCGAAGGACTTGCAGCGGCCGTCCGCGGCCACGCCCTGCCCGCCGCCCAGCGAGCCGAACACCTCGGGCGCGGCCATCACGGTCACCCCGCCGGCCAGCGCCAGGTCGCACTCCCCGCCCCGGAGGGCCTGCACGGCCAGGTGCAGGGCGACCAGCGAGGAGGAGCAGGCGGTGTCCACGGTGACCGCGGGGCCCTCCAGGCCGAGGGCGTAGGCCACCCGGCCGGAGACCACGCTGCCCGCGGTGGCGGTGCCGAGGTAGGCCTCGGCGCCCTCGCCCCCGCCGGGGAGGTAGTCGTGGTACATCATCCCGGCGAACACCCCGGTCCGGCTGCCGCGCAGCCGCTCCGGGTCCAGTCCGGCGTACTCGAAGGCCTCCCAGGAGGCTTCGAGGAACAGCCGCTGCTGCGGGTCCATCGCCAGCGCCTCGCGCGGCGAGATCCCGAAGAACGCCGGGTCGAACCAGCCCGCCTCGTGCACGAAGCCGGCCTGCCGCGTACCGTCGCCGCCCAGGGCCGCGAGGTTCCAGCCGCGGTCGGTGGGCAGTCCCGACTGGCCCTCGCCGCCGGTGGCGACCAGCCGCCACAGCTCCTCCGGGGTGGCGATCCCGCCGGGCAGCCGGCAGGCCATCCCGACGATCGCGATCGGCTCCCGGGCCTTCTCGTGCACCTCGCGCAGCTCCTGGCGGGCCTCCTGCAACGCGGCCGTGGCCTGGCGCAGGTACCGGAGCAGCTCTTCTTCCCTGGTCACGCTCATGTCGTCTCCCCCGGATCTCACTGCGACTGGTCGAGGATCTGGAACAGCTCCTCCGCGGTCGCCGTCTCCAGGCTCGCCGCACTGTCTGTGGTGCCGAACTCGCCGAATCGGGCGGCCAGTTCGCGTAGCCGTCGGCCGACCTCGGCCCGCTCGGAGCCGTCGGTGCCGACGTTCTTCAGGACTTCCTCGAACCTGGCCAGCTCGTCCAGGGCGCTCGCGGCCGGGGCGGTCGGCGCCGGGGCGAGCTCGTCCCGGAGGTGACGCGCCAGGTCCAGCGGCGTGGGGTAGTCGAAGATCAGCGTCGCCGGCAGCCGCAGCCCGGTGGCCAGGGCCAGCCGGTTGCGCAGCTCGACGCCGGTGAGCGAGTCCATGCCGACCTTCAGGAAGCCCCGCTCGGCACCGACCGAACCCGCCGAGTCGTGGCCCAGCACCGTGGCGGCCTGGGTGCGCACCAGGTCGAGCAGCGCCTCCAGCCGCTCCCGGTCGGAGAGGCCGGCCAGCCGCTCGGGCAGGTGCGCGTCGCGGGCCGCGGCCCCGGTCCGACCGCCCGCCCCGGACGCCGTCGGCGCCGCGGGGATCAGACCGCGCAGCAGCGGGGGCAGCAGCCCCTGGGTCCGCAGCGCGGCGGTGTCCAGGTTGATCGGCACGACCACGGCGGTGCCGGCGGCCAGACCCGCGTCGAACAGCGCCAGGCCCTCCGCGGTGGACACCGGCGTCATGCCGAGCCGGCGCACCCGGTTGACGTCCAGTTCGGTCAGGTTCCCGGTCATCCCGGTCGGCTGCGCCCACGGGCCCCACGCGAAGGAGACCGTGTCGAGCCCCTCCGCCCGGCGGGCCTGGGCGAAGGCGTCCAGGAAGGCGTTGGCCGCGGCGTAGTTGGCCTGGCCCGCGCCGCCGAAGGTGCCGGCCGCCGAGGAGAAGAAGTGGAAGCCGGACAGTCCGGTGCCGCGGGTCAGCTCGGCCAGGTGCAGCGCACCGCCGACCTTGGCGTGCAGGACCCGGTCGACGCGCGCCGGGTCGAGCCCGACGAGCACGCCGTCGTCCAGTTCGCCGACCGCGTGCACGACGGTGCGCAGCGGGGCGTCGGCCGGGATGCCGGCCAGCAGCGCGGCCGCCGCCGTGCGGTCGCCCACGTCGCAGGCCGCGATCTCGGCCTCGGCGCCCAGGTCGGCCAGTTCGGCGACCAGTTCGGCGGCGCCGGGGGCCTGCGGTCCGCGCCGGCCGGCCAGCACCAGGTGCCGGACGCCGTGCTCGGTCACCAGGTGCCGGGCCAGCGCCTGGCCCAGGGTGCCGGTGCCGCCGGTGATCAGCACGGTGCCGTCCGGGTCGAACACCGGGGTGTCCGTCCGGGCCGGTACGGCCAGTCGGGCCAGCCTCGGCACCCGCACGGCGCCGGACCGCAGCGCGGCCTGGGGCTCGTCGGTGCCCAGCGCGGCGAGCAGGGCGGGGGCGGTGTCCTCGTGGCCGTCCTCGTCGAGCAGCACGAACCGGCCGGGGTGCTCGGACTGGGCGGACTTCAGCAGGCCCCAGGCCGCCGCCGCGGGCAGGTCGGCGGGGGCCTCGGCCGGGTCGGCCGCGACGGCGCCCCGGGTGACCAGCACCAGGCGGGAGGAGCCGAAGCGGTCGTCGGCGAGCCACTGCTGGGCCAGCGCCAGCGCCGTGTGGGTGACGGTGCGGACCGCCTCGGCCGGGTCACCGCCGGTGGCGCCGGCGAGCGGGACCAGCACGGTCGCGGGCTCGTCGGTGCCGGTGAGCGCCGCCGCCACCGCGGCGAGGTCCCGGTGGCGCTCGGGCGGGGCGCCGGCGGCGGTGAGCCGCTCGGCGAGCCCGGACGGGTCGTCACCGGCCAGCAGCAGGCGGCCGGGCCGGGTGTCCCCGGCCGGGGCGGCCCCGGTCCACTCGACCTGGAACAGCGACTGTCCGGGGGCCGGGGCGGTGCCGAGGCCGTCCGGCACCGGCCGGGAGACCAGCGCCTCGACCGAGGCGACGGCGAGCCCGGTGTCGTCCGCGGCCTGGAGGGTGATCCCGTCCGCCTCGGCGAAGGCCAGCCGGACCCGCAGCGAGGTGACGCCCCGCTGGTGGCAGCCGACCCCGCGCCAGGCGAACGGCAGCTCGGCCCGGGCCCGTTCGCCGCGCTCGGACTCGCGCAGCGCCCGCAGCATGCCGATGCCGTGCAGCGCCGCGTCCAGCAGCGCCGGGTGGACGCCGAAGCGCTCGGCGTCCGGGCCCGGCTCCGGCAGGGACACCTCGGCGAAGATCTGCTCGTCCCGGCGCCAGGCGGCGCGCAGGCCCTGGAAGGTCGGGCCGTACGCGTAGCCGCGCGCCTCCAGCTCCTGGTAGAAGCCGCCGAGGTCGATCGGCTCGGCGTCCCGCGGCGGCCACTGGGCGAGGTCGAACGCCGGGGCGGGCTGCTCCGGGGCCAGGGTCGCGGTGGCGTGCCGGGTCCAGCCGTCGGTGCCGGCGGCGGCCGTGCCGTCGTCCGGCCGGGAGTAGACGCTCAGCATCCGGCGTCCCGCGGCGTCCGGGGCCTGGACGACGGCCTGCAGGCGTACCGCGCCGTGCTCCGGCAGGAGCAGCGGGGTCTCCAGGGTGAGCTCCTCGACGTGGCCGCAGCCGACCTGCGCGCCGGCCTGCACCGCGATCTCGACGAAGGCCGTACCGGGCAGCAGGACGGTGCCGAGCACGGCGTGGTCGGCCAGCCAGGGCTGGGAGCGGCGGGAGAGCCGGCCGGTCATCAGGACGGCGTCCAGCCCGGCGAGGTCGGCGGCGGCGCCGAGCAGCGGGTGCCCGGTGGCGCCGAGCCCGGCCGTGGCGGCCTCGGCCGCGCCGGAGCCGGCCCCGGAGCCGCCGAGCCAGTAGCGCCTGCTCTGGAAGGCGTAGGTGGGCAGGTCGACGGTGCGGGCGCCGAGGCCGCCGAGCAGCCGCGCCCAGTCCACGGCGAGGCCGCGCACGTGCGCCTCGGCGGCGGAGGTCCACAGCCGGTCCAGGCCGCCCTGGTCGCGCCGCAGCGAGCCGACCACGGCGCCGCCGCCGGTGACGGCCTCGTCCAGGTCGTCCAGGGTCTCCTGGATGCCGACGGTGTGCATCGGGTGCGGGCTGGCCTCGACGAAGTGCCGGTAGCCCTCGGCCGCGACGGCGCGCACGGCCTGCTCGAAGCCGACCGTGTTGCGCAGGTTGCGGTACCAGTACCCGGCGTCCAGCTCGGCGGAGTCCGTCCAGCGGCCGAGCGCGGTGGAGTAGAAGGAGACCGCGGAGGAACGCGGGGTGATCCCGGCGAGTTCCGCGACCAGCCGCTCCTCGACGGCCTCGACCTGGGCCGAGTGCGAGGCGTAGTCGACCGCGATCCGGCGGACCCGGACCCCGTCCGCCTCGCAGCCGGCGAAGAACTCCTCCAGGGCCCCGGTCTCGCCCGAGACCACCACGGAGGAGGGCCCGTTGACGGCGGCGACGGAGATCCGCCCCGCCCACGGGGCGATCCGTTCCCCGGCCTTCGCGGCGGGGAGCGCGACCGAGACCATGCCGCCCTTGCCGGACAGCGCGGTGATCGCCCGGCTGCGCACGGCCACCACCCGGGCGGCGTCCTCCAGCGACAGCGCGCCGATCACGCAGGCGGCCGCGATCTCGCCCTGCGAGTGGCCGATCACCGCGTCCGGTTCGACGCCCCAGGAGCGCCACACCGCGGCGAGCGAGACCATCATCGCCCACAGGGCCGGCTGCACCACGTCGACCCGGTCCAGCGCGGCCGCGCCCTCGACGCCGCGCACCACGTCCACCAACGACCAGTCGGTGTACGGGGCGAGCGCCTCGTCGCAGGCGGCGATGTGCTCGGCGAAGACCTCCGAGGAGTCCATCAGCCCGGCGGCCATGCCGGCCCACTGGGCGCCCTGGCCGGCGAACACGAACACGGTGCGGCCGTTCACGGCCGAGCCGGTCGGGGTGCCTTCGGGGGTCTGCCCCGCGGCCAGCCCGGCGAGGCCGCCGCGCAGCTCGGCCCGGTCGGCGGCGAGCACCACGGCCCGCTCGGCGAACGGGGTGCGGGTGGTCGCCAGCGAGTAGGCGAGGTCGCCGAGGTCCGCCGCGGGCTCGGCGTCCAGGTGCGCCAGCAGCCGTTCGGCCTGCTCGCGCAGGGCCTGCGGGCCGCGGGCGGAGAGCACGAAGGGCAGCGTGCCGGCCGCGCGTTCCGCGCGCGGCTCCTCCTCGGGCTCCGGGGCCTGCTCCAGGACGGCGTGGGCGTTCGTGCCGGTCCCGCCGAAGGAGGAGACGCCGGCCCGGCGCGGGCCCTCGGTGCTCGGCCAGGGGCGGGCCTCGGTCAGCAGCTCGACCCGGCCCGCGCTCCAGTCGACGTGCGGGGTCGGCTCCTCGGCGAACAGGGTCGGCGGCAGGACGCCGGCGCGCAGCGCCATCACGGTCTTGATCACACCGGCGACGCCGGAGACGGACTGGGTGTGCCCGATGTTGGACTTCAGCGAGCCGAGCCCGACCGGCCGGTCCTCGGGGCGGTCCTGACCGTACGTCGCGATCACGGCCTGGGCCTCGATCGGGTCGCCGAGCGAGGTGCCGGTGCCGTGCGCCTCGACCAGGTCGATGTCGCTCGGCCGCACCCCGGCGCTGGCCAGCGCCTGGCGGATGACCCGCTGCTGGGACGGCCCGTTGGGCGCGGTCAGGCCGTTGGAGGCGCCGTCCTGGTTGGTCGCCGAGCCGGTGTACAGGGCGAGCACGGGGTGGCCGTTGCGGCGCGCCTCCGAGAGGCGCTCCAGGACCACCACGCCGACGCCCTCGCCCCAGTTGGTGCCGTCGGCGGAGGCGGCGAACGCCTTGCAGCGGCCGTCCGGCGCCAGTCCGCGCTGGCGGCTGAACTCGGTGAAGGAGACCGGGGTGGGCAGCACGGTGACGCCGCCGGCCAGGGCCAGCGTGCACTCGCCGTTGCGCACCGCCTGCCAGGCGAGGTGCAGCGCCACCAGCGAGGAGGAGCAGGCGGTGTCGACGGTGACCGCCGGGCCCTCCAGGCCGAGCGTGTACGCGAGCCGCCCGGACACCGCGGCGGTGCCCGTCCCGGCCAGGAAGAAGCCCTCGGAGGCGGCGATGCCGTCCTGCGCGTCCACGCCGTAGCCCTGGAAGGAGGTGCCGACGTAGACGCCGGCCTTGGCGCCGGCCATCGTCGCCGGGTTGATCCGGGCCCGCTCCAGCGCCTCCCAGGCCGCCTCCAGCAGCACCCGCTGCTGGGGGTCCAGGGTGATCGCCTCGCGCGGGCTGATGCCGAAGAACTCGGCGTCGAAGTGGCCGGCGCCCTCCAGGAAGCCGCCCTCGCGGACGTAGGTGGTGCCGGGGCGGTCCGGGTCGGGGTGGTAGAGCGCGTCCAGGTCCCAGCCACGGTCGGTGGGGAACGGGGTGACGGCGTCCTGGCCGGCCAGCACCAGCTCCCACAGGTCCTCCGGGGAGCGGACGCCGCCGGGGAAGCGGCAGCCGATGCCGACGATGGCGATCGGGTCGTCGTCGGCGGGCGCCGCGCCGTGCTCCGGCGCGGGGGCCGCGGTGGCCGGGGCGCCGAGCAGCAGGGTGGCCAGGTGGTCGGCGACGGCGGCCGGCGTCGGGTGGTCGAAGACCATGGTGGCGGGCAGCCGCAGCCCGGTGGCGGTGCGCAGCCGGTTGCGGACCTCGACCGCCATGATCGAGTCCAGGCCGACCTCGCGGAACGCCCGGGCGGGCTCGACGTCCCCGGGTCCGGGGTAGCCGAGCACGGCGGCGGTGTGGGTGCGGACCAGGTCGAGGACGACCCGGCCGCGCTCGCCCGCGGGGAGGGCGGCCAGCCGCTGGGCGAACTCGCCCTCGCCCGCCGGCGCCGTGGTCTGCGGCCCGGAGTCGGCGAGCGCCTCCCGGGCCTCGGGGATCTCGTCGATCAGCGGCCGCTCGCGGGCGGCGCTGTAGGCCGGGGCGAAGGCGGCCCAGTCGATGTCGGCGACGGTCAGCAGGGTCTCGTCGGCGGCGAGCGCCTGGCCGAGCGCGGTGACCGCGAGCTGCGGGTCCATCAGGGCCAGGCCCCGCCGGCCGAGGACGGCCATCGCCTCGTCGGTGGCCATGCCGCCGCCGGCCCAGCCGCCCCAGGCGACCGAGGTGGCGCGCAGCCCGAGCGAGCGCCGGTACTGGGCGAGCGCGTCCAGGCGGGCGTTGGCGGCCGCGTAGGCGGCCTGGCCGCTGCCGCCCCAGACGGCCGCGCCGGAGGAGAACAGGACGAAGGCCTCCAGGTCGTCCCCGGCGAGTTCGTGCAGGTGGACGGCGCCGGCGACCTTGGCCTCCAGGGTGGCGGCCAGTTCCGCGACGTCGGTGTGCAGCACGGGCGTGCTCTGGGCGACGCCGGCCGCGTGCACGACGGCGGTGAGCTCCGGCAGCCGCGCCAGCAGGGCGGCGACGGCGGAGCGGTCGGTGACGTCCACGGCCTCGATCCGGACCTCGGCGCCGAGCGCGGTCAGCTCCGCGGCCAGCTCCGCGGCGCCGGGGGCGGCCGGTCCGCGCCGGCCGGCCAGCACCAGCCGTTCGGCGCCGGCCCGGGCCAGCCAGCGGGCCACGTGGCCGCCGACGGCGCCCGTCCCGCCGGTGACCAGGACGGTGCCGCGGGGCTGCCAGCCGTCCGTGCCCGCGGCGTCCTCGCGCGGGGCCCGGACCATCCGGCGGCCGAAGACGCCGGCGGCCCGCAGGGCCACCTGGTCCTCGCCGGCGGCGCCGTGGAGCACGGCGGCCACCCGGGCGAGGGCGCGGTCGTCCGGGTCGGCGGGCAGGTCGAGCAGGCCGATCCGACGGCCGGTGAGTTCCAGTCCGGCGGTCAGGCCGAGGCCCCAGGCGCCGGCCTGCTCCGGGCGGGTCAGCGGGTCGGCGGCCCCGACCGAGACCGCGCCCCGGGTGGCGATCCAGAGCGGTGCCGTGCCGCCGGCCGCCTCCACGGCCCGGACCAGGGCGAGGGTGCGGGCCAGCCCGCGGGAGAGCACCGGGTGGTCCGGGTGGGTCTCCTCGTCCAGGGCCAGCAGGGAGAGCACGCCGGCCGGCCCCTCGGCCACCGCCTCGGCGATCCGCTCGCCGAGGCCGTCGCCGGACGGGTCGTCGGCGGCGGGCGAGACGGTCACCACGCGGGCCCCGTGCTCGCCGAGCGCCCGCGCGCAGAACGCGGCGGTCCCGTCGTCCTCGCCGCCCGGGACGACCAGCAGCCAGGTGCCGGAGAGTTCGGCGCCCTCGGTGCGGGCGATGCGCCGCCAGCGCACCCGGTAGCGCCAGTTGTCGATGGTGGAGCCGTCCCGGCGGCGTGCCCGCCAGGAGGAGAGCACCGGCAGCGCGGGCGCGGCGGCGGCCAGCGCGGCGCGGGCGTCCGGGTCGTCCACGCCGAGCGCCTCGGCCAGCCCGGCCGGGTCGGCCTCGGAGACCGCCGCCCAGAACCGCTCCTCGGCCGGGTCGCGCAGGGCGTCGCCGGCCGCGGCGCCGTGCGCCGTCGGCAGGTCGAGCCAGTAGCGCTGCCGCTGGAACGCGTAGGTGGGCAGCTCGACGGCGGTGGCCGCGGCGCCGCCGAGGACCGTGGACCAGTCCGGGCGGGCGCCGTGGACGTGTGCCTCGGCGAGCGAGCGCAGGAACCGGGCCGGGCCGCCCTCGTCGCGGCGCAGGGTGCCGACCACGGTCACCTCGCCGGTGCCGGGGAGTTCCTCGGCGGCCTCCTGCACGCCGGGGCCCAGCACCGGGTGCGGGCTGGACTCGACGAAGGTGCGGTAGCCGTCCTCCAGCAGGGAGCGGACGGCGTGGGCGAACCGGACGGGCTCGCGCATGTTGCGGTACCAGTAGGCGGTGCCCAGTTCGGTGGTGTCGAGCGCGCCGCCGGTCACGGTGGAGTAGAAGGCCGTCCGGGCGGGCCGCGGCTCGATGCCGGCCAGCGCCTCCAGCACGGCCTCGCGCAGCGGCTCGACCTGCGGCGAGTGGCCGGCGCCGTTGACCCGGACCTTGCGCACCCGCACGTCCTCGGCGGCCAGCGCCTCGACGAACCCGTCGACCGTCCCCGGGTCTCCGGCGACCACGATCGAGCGCGGGCCGTTGACGGCGGCGATGTGCAGTTCGCCCGGCCAGGCCTCGATCCGGGCGGCCACCTCGTCCTCGGGCAGCGAGACCGACGCCATGGCGCCCTGCCCGGCGAGCGCCAGGAGCAGCCGGCTGCGCAGCGCGACGATCCGCATCGCGTCGGACAGCGTGAGCGCGCCCGCGACGTGGGCCGCCGCGATCTCCCCCTGGGAGTGCCCCACCACGGCGGCGGGGGTGATGCCGTGCGAGCGCCAGAGCGCGGCCAGCGACACCATCATGGTGAACAGCACGGGCTGGACGACGTCCATCCGCTCGATCGGCGGGGCGTCCTCGGCGCCGCGCAGCACGTCCTCCACCGACCAGTCGGCGTACTGGGCCAGGGCGGCGTCACAGGCCCGGACGGAGTCGCGGAAGACCTCGGAGGCCTCCAGCAGACCGGCGGCCATGCCGGCCCACTGGGTGCCCTGGCCGGGGAAGACGAACACGGTGCGGCCCCCGGCGGCGGCGACGCCGCGCACCAGGCCCTCGGCCGTCCGGTCCTCGGCGAGCGCCGTCAGCAGCTCGGTGAAGGACTCCCGGTCGTCGGCGAGGAGCACCGCGCGGTGGTCGAAGGCGGAGCGGCCGGACGACAGCGCTCCGGCGATCTGACCGTCCGTCAGTTCCGGCCGGGTGGAGAGGTGTTCACGCAGCCGCGCGGCCTGCGCGCGCAGCGCGGCCTCGCCGCGGGCGGACAGCAGCCAGGGGGTGGGGGCGCCGTCCAGGGACGGGGCGGCCGGCCGCGCCGGGGCCTCGGCCCGCTCCGGCGCCTCCTCCAGGATCACGTGGACGTTGGTGCCGCTCATGCCGAACGAGGAGACGCCCGCCCGGCGGGTGCGACCGCCCCGCGGCCACGGCACCGGTTCGGTGAGCAGGCGCAGCGCGCCCGCCGACCAGTCCACGTGCGGGGTCGGCTCGTCCACGTGCAGGGTGGCGGGCAGCAGGTCGTGCCGCATCGCCTGGACCATCTTGATCACGGCGGCGACGCCGCCCGCGGACTGGGTGTGCCCGATGTTGGACTTGACCGAGCCGAGCCACACCGGGCGGTCGGCCTCCCGGTCCCGGCCGTAGACGGCCTGGAGCGCCCGTGCCTCGATCGGGTCGCCCAGCTCGGTGCCGGTGCCGTGCGCCTCGATGGCGTCGACGTCGCCGGGGGCGAGCCGGGCGGCGCTCAGCGCCTGCCGGATGACCTTCTGCTGGGCCCGGCCGCTGGGGGCGGTCAGCCCGTTGCTGGCGCCGTCGTGGTTGACGGCGGTGCCGCGGACCAGGGCCAGCACCCGGTGGCCGTTGCGGCGGGCGTCGGAGAGCCGCTCGACCAGCAGCATGCCGGCGCCCTCGCCCCAGCCGGTGCCGTCGGCGGCGGCGGCGAAGGCCTTGCAGCGGCCGTCGGTGGAGACCGCGCCGCCCTGGGTGCCCTCGACGAACATGGTCGGCACGACCATCAGGGTCACGCCGCCGACCAGGGCGAGCGAGCAGTCGCCGCGCCCGAGCGCCTCGCCCGCCGTGTGCAGCGCCACCAGCGAGGAGGAGCAGGCGGTGTCGATGGACAGCGCCGGCCCCTCCAGGCCGAGGGTGTACGCGACCCGGCCGGAGGTGACGGAGGCGGCGGTGCCGAGCATCAGGTGCGGGCCGATGCCCTCGGGCACCTCGGTGGCGCCGACGCTGTAGCCGGTGGTGGCGTTGCCGACGAAGACGCCGGTGGGGCTGCCGTGCAGCGTGGTCGGGTCGATCCCGGCGCTCTCGATCGCCTCCCAGGCCGTCTCCAGCAGCAGCCGCTGCTGCGGGTCCATCGCCAGGGCCTCGCGCGGGCTGATGCCGAAGAAGGCCGGGTCGAAATCGGCCAGGCCGTCGACGAAGCCGCCGTCGAGGCCGTCCGCGAAGCCCTCCGGGAAGGCTCCGAGGTCCCAGCCGCGGTCGGTGGGCACCGGGGTCATGGCGTCCACGCCCTGGCTGACGATCCGCCACAGCCCCTCGGGGGTGTCGGCGCCGCCGGGCAGTCGGCAGCTCATGCCGATGATCGCCAGCGGGTCGTCGGCCGGGCCGGCGGTGGCGGTCCCGGACGCGGGCTCGGGCTCGGACGCGCCGAGCAGTTCGCGACCGAGCTCCTCGGCGAGCAGCGCCGGGGTCGGGTGGTCGAAGACCAGGGTGGCCGGCAGCCGCAGCCCGGTGTCGGCGGAGAGCCGGTTGCGCAGCTCGACCGCGGTCAGCGAGTCGACCCCGAGCTCCTTGAACGCCCGGTTCGGGTCGACCGGTTCGGGCCCGGCGAAGCCGAGCACGGCGGCGGCCTGGCCGCGCACCTGCTCCAGCAGCAGCCGGAGCCGGTCCTCCGCGCCGAGTCCGGCCAGCCGGCGGCCGAGGGTCGAACCGGCGGCGGCCGGGTCGGCGCCGGAGACGCGCCGGGTGCCGCCGCGGACGAGTTCGCGCAGCAGCGGCGGCAGCGACCCCGCGCCGGCGGCCAGGGCCGCCTGGTCCAGCCCGGTGGCGACCAGCGCCGGGTGGGGCAGGGCGAGCGCCGCGTCCAGGGCCGCGAGGCCGCGCTCGACGGAGAGCGGCGGGAAGGCGGAGCGGGCGATGCGCTCGCGCTCGGCCCCGGTCAGCCGGCTGGTCATGCCGGCGGTGTCCTGCCACGCCCCCCAGGCCAGCGACAGCGCGGGCAGCCCGGCGGCGCGGCGGCGGTGGGCGAGGGCGTCGAGGTAGGCGTTGGCGGCGGCGTAGCCGGCCTGCCCGGCGCTGCCCAGGGTGCCGGCGGCGGAGGAGTACAGCACGAAGGCCGCCAGGTCGGCGTGCCGGGTCAGCTCGTCCAGGTGCGCGGCGGCGTCCGCCTTGGCGCGCAGGACGGCGGCGGCGCGCTGCGGGGTCAGCCCGGTGACCACGGCGTCGTCCACCACGCCGGCCAGGTGGAACACCCCGGTCAGCGGGCGGGTGAGCCCGGCCAGCACCGCGGCGAGCGCGTCCCGGTCGGCGGCGTCGCAGGCGATCAGTTCGACCTGCGCGCCCCGTTCGGCCAGCGCCTCGGTGAGCGCGGCGGCGCCCTCGGCGGCGGGCCCGGTACGGCTGAGCAGGGTGAGGTGGCGGACGCCGTGGGCGGACGCCAGGTGCTCGGCGAGGACCCGGCCGAGGCCGCCGGTGCCGCCGGTGACCAGGACGGTGCCGTCCGGGTCGAAGGCGCGCGGCAGGGTGAGGACGACCTTGCCGATCTGGCGGGCCTGACCGATGTGGCGGAACGCCTCGGGGGCGGTGCGCACGTCCCAGGCGCGCAGCGGCGGCAGCCGCAGCTCGCCGGCGCGGAACAGCTCCAGCAGGGTGGCGAGGATCTCGCCGATCCGCTCGGGGCCGGCCTCGATCAGGTCGAAGGCCTGGTAGCGCACGCCGGGGTGGCGGGCGGCGACCTCGCCGGGGTCACGGACGTCGGTCTTGCCCATCTCGATGAAGCGGCCGCCGCGCGGCAGCAGGTCGAGCGAGGCGTCGACGAACTCGCCGGCCAGGGCGTCCAGCACCACGTCCATGCCGCGGCCGTCGGTGGCCTCGGCGAAGCGCCGGGCGAAGCCGGTGTCCCGGGAGGAGGCGATCCGGTCGGCGGCGACGCCCAGGGCGCGCACCGCCTCCCACTTGGCCGGGCTGGCGGTGCCGTAGACCTCGGCGCCCAGGTGCCGGGCGACCTGGACGGCGGCGGTGCCGACGCCGCCCGCGGCGGCGTGGATCAGCACCGACTCGCCGGCCCGCAGGCCGGCCAGGTCCACCAGGCCGTAGTAGGCGGTGGCGTAGGCGATCGGGACGGCCGCGGCCTCGGCGAAAGACCAGTGCGCGGGCATCGGCGCGAGCAGCCGGTGGTCGGTGACGGCGACGGGGCCGAACGCTGCCGGGCAGAGGCCGAACACCCGGTCGCCCGGGCGCAGGCCCTCGACGTCCGGTCCGACCTCCAGCACCACGCCGGCGGCCTCGCCGCCGAGCACGACCTCGCCCGGGTACATGCCGAGCGCGCCCAGCACGTCGCGGAAGTTCAGGCCCGCCGCGCGCACGCCGAGCCGCACCGCGCCGGGGGCCAGCGGGGCGGCCGGGTCGACCGGCAGCAGTTCGAGGGCCTCCAGGGTGCCCGGGTCGCGGGTGTCCAGCCGCCAGGCCCCGGCTCCGGCCGGGGCCGGCAGGCCGGCGGGCACGGCCGCGCGGACGAGTCGGGCGGCGGCGAGCTCGCCGTCGCGCAGGGCCAGTTGGGGTTCGCCGCAGGCGACGGCGGCGGTCAGCACCTCGGTCGGCACCGGCACCCCGGCGGGGGCGTCCAGCAGGACGAAGCGGTCGGGGTGCTCGGTCTGCGCGGTGCGCACCAGGCCCCAGGCGGCGGCCCCGGCCGGGTCGGCGACCGGGTCGCCGGGGGCGGCGGCGACCGCGTCGCGGGTGAGCACCACCAGGCGGGCGGGCGTGAAGCGGTCGTCGGCCAGCCAGTCCTGGAGCACCGTCAGCACCCGGGCGACGGCCTCCTGCGCCGAGCCGGCCGGGCAGGGCAGCACCACGATTCCGGGCACGTGGCCGTCCTCGTCGACGGCCGCGGCCAGGGCGTCCTCGGCGTCCAGCAGCGCGAGGTCCGCGGGCACGGCGACCTCGGTGCCGCCGTCGGCCGGGCGCCGCCAGTCCACCCGGTACAGCCCGGCCGGGTCGGCGGACGGACCGGCGGGGGCGGCCGCGCGCAGCACGAGGCGCTCGACGGTGACGACCGGCCGGCCGTCACCGTCCCAGGCCACCAGGGAGAGCGCGTCCTCACCCAGCGGGGTGATCCGGGCCCGGACGCCGGGGGCGCCGGAGGCGCGCAGGGCGACCCCGGTCCAGGAGAACGGCAGTCCGGCGGTGAGTGCGGCGGGGCCGGCTCCCCCGTCGGCCGTCGAACGGACCGCGAGCGCGTGCAGGACGGCGTCCAGCAGCGCCGGGTGCAGGCCGTAGCGGCGGGCCTCCTCGGGGTCTCCGGTCCGGGCCTCCAGCAGGATCGCGTCACCGTGGCGCCAGGCGGCGGCCAGGCCGCGGAAGGCCGGGCCGTACGCCAGTCCGGCCGTCTCCAGCAGCTCGTACACGGCTTCCACGTCGGCCGGGGCGGCGTCGGCGGGGGGCCACTGCTGCGGGGCCGGCTCGGCCGCCGCGCCGTCGGCGGTGGGGGCCAGCACGCCGGTCGCGTGCCGGGTCCAGGGCCGCTCCGGCCAGTTGTCGTCGGCCCGCTCCTCGGGCCGGGCGTGCACCGTGACGGTGCGGCGGCCGTCCGGGCCGGCGGCGCCGACCGCCACCTGGACCTGGACCGCGCCGCGGTCGGGCAGCGCCAGCGGGGCCTCCAGGACCAGTTCGTCGAGGTCCCCGCAGCCGACCTGGTCGCCCGCGTGGACGGCGAGTTCGACGAAGGCGGTGCCGGGAACGACGACCCGGCCGTGCACCCGGTGGTCGGCCAGCCACGGGTGGGCGTCGGCGGACAGCCGTGCGGTGAACAGCAGTTCGTCCCCGCCGGCGAGCGAGATCCCGGCGCCGATCATCGGGTGGCCGATGGCACTCAGGCCCGCCGCGGTGACGTCGCCGCGCCAGGAGGCGGTGTTGGGCCAGTACGGCGCGGTCTCGAAGGCGTAGGTCGGCAGGTCCAGCAGGCGTCCGTCACCGAAGACGGCGGCCCAGTCGACGGCGCCGCCGTGCACGTGCAGGCCGGCCAGCGCGGTGGCGACGCTCAGCGGCTCGGGCCGGTCGCGGCGCAGCAGCGGGGCCAGGAAGACGGTGTCCTCGCGGTGGGCGAGGCTCTCCCGGGCCATGGCGGTGAGCACGCCGTCGGGCCCGAGTTCGAGGTAGCGGGTGACGCCCTGCGCGTCCAGGTGCCGGACCCCGTCGGCGAACCGGACGGTCTCGCGGACCTGCCGGACCCAGTGGTCCGGGTCGGCCAGCTGCTCGGCGCCGACGGGGGCGCCGGTGAGGTTGGAGACCACCGGGATCACCGGCGGCCGGAACGCGAGCCCCGCGACGACCTCGCGGAACTCCGCCAGCATGCCGTCCATGTGCGGCGAGTGGAAGGCGTGCGAGACCCGCAGCTCGCGGGTGCGCAGGCCGCGTTCGCGCCAGGTGGCGGCGAGCGCCAGGACCGCTTCGCGGTCGCCGGAGACGACGGTCGAGGCCGGCCCGTTGACGGCGGCGACGGCGACCCGGTCGGCCACCGCGGCCAGGTCCTCGCGGACCCGCGCCTCGTCCGCGCCGACGGCGAGCATCGCGCCGCCCTCGGGCATCGCCTGCATCAGCCGGCCGCGCGCGGCGACCAGGGTGCAGGCGTCGTCCAGCGGGAGCGCGCCCGCGACGTGGGCGGCGGCGACCTCGCCGACCGAGTGGCCGAGCAGGAAGTCGGGGGCCGGGCCGAAGGCGGTCGCCAGGCGGTACAGCGCCACCTCGACGGCGAACAGCGCGGCCTGGGTGTAGGCGGTCCGGTCGAGCAGCGCGGCGGTGTCGCTGCCGGGCTCGGCGTCGAGCACGGCGCGCAGCGGCGGGTCGAAGTGCGGGTCCAGCCGCTCGCACACCTCGGCCAGGGCCTCGGCGAACACGGGCTGGGCGGCGGCCAGTTCGGCGCCCATCCGGGCGCGCTGGGCGCCCTGGCCGGTGAACAGGAAGGCCAGCTTGCCGCTCCTGCGGGCGGCGGCGCCGCGCACCACCCGGCCGCTCTCGGTGCCGTCCTCCAGGGCGGCCAGGCCGGCCAGCAGGCCGGCGCGGTCGGCCGCGACGACCACCGCGCGGTGGCTCAGCGCGGCGCGGGTGACGGCCAGCGAGCGGCCGAGGTCCGCCGGGTGCACCGCCGGGTCGGCCGTCAGCAGGGCGCGCAGCCGCGCGGCCTGGCCGCGCAGCGCGGCCTCGCTCTTGGCGCCGAGGACGAAGGGGAGTTCCCCGCCGGCCTGGCCTGCCACGGCCTCCGCCGCCGCGGGCTCGTCGGCCTCCTCCAGGATGATGTGGGCGTTGGTGCCGCTGATGCCGAACGAGGAGACGCCCGCACGGCGCGGCTCGGCGCCGCGCGGCCAGGGCCGGGACTCGGTGAGCAGTTCCACCGCGCCGGCCGACCAGTCCACGTGCGGGGTCGGTCCGTCCACGTGCAGGGTGGCCGGCAGCACGCCGTGCCGCAGCGCCATCACGGCCTTGATCACGCTGGCCACGCCGGCCGCGGCCTGGGCGTGCCCGATGTTGGACTTGACCGAGCCGAGCCACAGCGGACGGTCCTGCGCCCGGCCCTGGCCGTAGGTGGCCAGCAGGGCCTGGGCCTCGATCGGGTCGCCCAGCTCGGTGCCGGTGCCGTGCGCCTCGACCAGGTCGACGTCCCCGGTGGACAGCTTGGCGCTGGCCAGGGCCTGCATGACGACCCGCTGCTGGGACGGCCCGTTGGGGGCGGTGAGCCCGTTGGAGGCGCCGTCCTGGTTGGCCGCCGAGCCGCGCACCACGGCGAGCACCGGGTGCCCGAGCCGGCGCGCGTCGGAGAGCCGCTCCACCAGGAGCACGCCGACGCCCTCGGACCAGCCGGTGCCGTCGGCCGCGGCGGCGAAGGACTTGCACCGGCCGTCCCCGGCCAGCCCGCGCTGCTTGCTGAACTCGGTGAACACGCCCGGGGTGGCCATGACGGTGACGCCGCCGACCAGTGCCAGCGAGCACTCGCCCTGGCGCACCGAACGGGCGGCCAGGTGGAGCGCGACCAGCGAGGAGGAGCAGGCGGTGTCCACGGTGATCGCGGGGCCCTCCAGGCCCATCGCGTAGGAGACCCGGCCCGAGATGACGGCGCTGGCGCCGCCGGTGAGCAGGTAGCCCTCGCCGCCCTCGTGCGGCGCCCCGGCGACCAGCGCGGTGTACTTCTGGTCGCCGGCGCCGATGAAGACGCCGGTGTCGCTGCCGCGCAGCGAGGTGGGGTCGAGGCGGGCGCGCTCGACGGCCTCCCAGCACGCCTGGAGCAGCAGCCGCTGCTGCGGGTCCATCGCCAGCGCCTCGCGCGGCGAGATGTCGAAGAACCCGGGGTCGAACTCGGTGGCCCCGGTGACGAAGCCGCCCTCGCGCACGTAGCTGGTCGCGGCCCGGTCCGGGTCGTCGTCGAAGAGGTGGTCGAGGGCCCAGCCGCGGTCCTCCGGGAAGGGGCCGATGGCGTCGGCGCCGTCGGCGACCAGCCGCCAGAGGTCCTCCGGTGAACGGACGCCGCCGGGGAACCGGCAACTCATCCCGATGATCGCCAGCGGTTCGGCGTCCGCCGCCTCGAAATCGGCCAGGCGTTGCCTGGTCCGGTGGAGATCGGCGGTGACCCGCTTCAGATAATCGCGAAGCGTATCCTTATCAACCATCTGGTGAAACCCTCTTCCACGGATGGCGCGACGAATAGACGGAGACGACCGGCCGGCCCGTTACGGGAATTCCTGGACTTTCGCCGCCGCCGCGTGCACCAGCCGCCCAATTCACCGGTCCCGCCCGACGCAGGCTAATCGTGGCCCGGTGCCGTCAACCACCCCTAGCCTCAAGGATTCCCCCTTAACCAGCACGCCGTCGGGAAGGATAGGGGTTGACCCCTCATCACCGTCCGCCGGAGCCTGGGGGAAAAATTTCCTCGCGATGATTGGCCGGGTCATGGTGGAGCGGCAAAGGACCAGGGTTCTCTTCGACCTCAACGATCCGCAGCTCCATAGGAACAGATACGCCTACTATCGGCGGCTGCGCGAGACGGAACCCATTCACCATTCGCCGTACGGATTCTGGACGCTCAGCCGGTACGACGACGTGGACGCGTTCCTGCGCTCCCCGCAGGCGTCCTCCAGCGTCACCACGGATCCGGCGTTCGCGGAGCAGCGCGGCGGTCCCGACAGCCCGGCGATGCGCAGTCTGAGCCGCTGGATGCTGGTGAAGCACGGCGAGGAGCACCGCAAGCTGCGCCGCATCATCGCCCGGGCGGTGACGCCGCGCGCCGTGCAGCGCCTGGAGCCGGAGATCCTGCGCATCGTCAACCGGCTGATCGACGACATGGGCGAGGGCGAGGTCGACCTGATCGAGCAGCTCGCCGCCCCCGTCCCGGTCGCGGTGATCTGCGGTCTGCTGGGCATTCCGATCGAGGACGCGGACAAGTGCCTCAAGTGGACGAACGCGATCGCCAACATCATCGACCCGCTGATCACCCCGCAGATGCGGGACGCGATGAACCAGGCCGAGCCGGAGTTCAGCGCCTACATCCGGCACCAGATGGAGCTGCGCCGGGCCGAGCCCCGGGACGACGTCCTGACCATGCTGATGGCGAAGGACGAGGACGGCGAGGGGCTCAGCGACGAGGACGTGATCGCCCAGGTGCTGCTGCTGTTCAACGCCGGGCACGAGACCACGATCAACGTCATCGGCAACAGCCTGCACGCCCTGCTGACCAACCCCGACCAGCTGGAACTGCTGCGGGCGAACCCGGGGATGATGGGCGACTGCTTCGAGGAGCTGGCCCGCTACAACTCCACGGTGCAGGTCATCCTGCGGCACCTGACCGACGACCTCGTCGTCTCCGGGCAGCGCATCCCGGCCGGCGACGTCGTCCTGGCGATCCTCGGCGCCGCCCACCGCGACCCGGCGAGGTTCCCCGACCCGGACCGCCTGGACCTGCGCCGCGAGGGCGTGAAGTCGCTCGCCTTCGGCTCCGGGCCGCACTACTGCATCGCCGCGATGCTCGGCCGGACCGAGGTCTGCCTGACCATCACCGAGCTGCTGCGGCGCTACGGGAGGATCGAGCTGGCCTCCACGGAGCTGGAGTGGCACACCCGGTTCAACTTCGTGCTGGGCCTCAAGCGCCTGCCGCTGCGGGTCGCGTACCGCGCCTGAGCCGGCGGCCCGCGGACGGAACCGCCCGGGAGCGTACGAGACGCACCCCGGCGGGTCCGCGGCAGGGGCACC
>NZ_JBHXEM010000037.1:58428-71795 GCF_042724755.1 Kitasatospora sp. NPDC127067
GGTCCAACCGTTTTTAAGATTGGTGGGGGGCATCCCGCGGGGGCGGGTGCGGGCGGCTCCGCGCGCGGGCGCGGGCGGCCGGGGTCGGCCCCCGCCGGGGCGGGTACGAGACGCTCCCGGGCGGTTCCGCGTCCGGTCACCCTTCGGCGGCCTGCGCACCACCGGGCTCGACCAGGGTGTCCAGCCACTCCCGGACGGCCGCGGCGGTCGTGGCGCCGTGTTCCATCATCACCGTGAAGTGGTTGCCGGGGACGTCGACCGTACGGTGCGGCCGGTCCCAGGTGGCGCGCCAGTCGTCCTCCCGGGTCCACTCGCCGATCGGGTCGGAGGCCCGGACCACCAGGGTGGCGGCGGCGACCTCCTCGGCCCGGAAGCCGAGGTACATCCGGCCGTACCAGGCCTGGGCGGTGAGCCGGGTGTCGGTCATCGGCACGGCCAGCTCCTCACGCCCGAAGGTGCCCTCGGTCAGCTCCGACAGCCACTCCTGGTGCATCGGACGGTCCATCGGATAGGTGTCCACCAGGACCACGCCGGCCACCGGCACGCCCATCGCCTCCAGCCGGCGGGTCAGCGCGTGGGCGAGCAGCCCGCCGCCGGAGTGTCCGAGGAGCACGAACGGAGCGTCCCCGGCGACCTCGACCAGTGTCCTGGCCTGCCAGTCCAGCGAGGCCTCCAGGCCGGCCGGCAGTTGCTCCCCGTCCCGGTATCCGGGCAGCGGCAGCGCGATCACGTCGTGGCTGCCGTTGAAGGAGGCGGCGAAGCGGGCGAACTCGTGCACGCCGCCCAGCGCCGACATGCCGGTGTGGCAGACCACCCGCGGCCGCTTCGGCCCGCGCGCCAGGAAGACCGGCGCGGGCGGCTCGGTGACCTCCTCGGGCGAGTCGAACATCGGCCGGTAGGAGGCCGCGTCGGACAGGAACTCCATGTACTTGTGGAGCTTGTTCTGCCGCATCGACTCGGCGTACAGGGTGCGCAGGATCCCGGTCTGCTCGCGCGGCTCGGCGGCGGCGGACCCGCCGAGGGCCGCCAGGACCCGCCGGGCCAGCTCGGCCGCGGTCCCGCTGTCGAACACCACGGTGCTCTCCAGCGGCACCCCGACGGCCGTCCGGAGCCGGTCGCGCAGCTCGATCGCACTGAGCGAGTTGACGCCCAGTTCCAGGAACGGCCGCTCCGGTGCGACCGCCTCGGCGCCGTCGTGCCCGAGCACGCCGGCGGCGTGGGCGCGGACCAGGTCGAGCACGGCCCGGTGCCGCTCCTCGTCCGGCAGCCCGGCGAGCCGCTCGCGCAGCGCCGCCGCGTCCGCCGGCACCGGCTCGTCGGCCGCGCCGGCGGTGCGCCGTGCGGCCGGGACCCCGTCCAGCAGCCGGCGCGGCCGACTGAGCGTGTACGAGGCGGCGAAGCGCTCCCAGTCGACGTCCGCGACGGTGAGGCAGGCCTCCCGGGGCAGACGGGCGAGCAGGTCGAGCGCCGCGTCCGGGTCCAGCGCCCGCAGCCCGGTGCGGGCCAGCAGGCCGGCGGCGTCGGCGGTCAGCCCGTCGGCGGCGGCCCACGGCCCCCAGGCGATCGAGGTGGCCGCCAGGCCGGCGGCCCGGCGGGCCTCGGCCAGCGCGTCCAGGTAGGCGTTGGCCGCCGCCCGGGCGGGCTGCGCGGCACCCCAGACCCCGGCCACCGAGGAGAACAGCACGAAGGCGCTCAGGTCCAGACCCGAGGTCAGCTCGTGCAGGTGGCGGGCGCCGTCCACGGTGGGCCGCAGCACCTCGGCGATCCGCTCCGGGGTGAGCGCGTCGGCCGTGGTGTCGTCGCCGACCCCGGCCGCGTGCACCACCGCGGTGAGCGGGTGCTCGGCGGGGACCGCGGCGAGCAGCCCGGCGAGCGCCGCCCGGTCGGCGACGTCGCAGGCCGCCACCGTCGCCTCGGTTCCGGCCGCCCGCAGCTCGGCGAGCAGGTCGGCGACGCCGGGCGCCCGCTCACCGCGCCGGCCGACCAGCAGCAGGCGCTGCACGCCCAGGCCGGCCAGTCGGCGGGCGACCCGCCGGCCGAGCGCGCCGGTGCCGCCGGTGACCAGGACGGTGCCGGTGTCCGGCCACCGCACCTGCCCGGCCGCCGCCCCGGCCGGGGCCGGGACCAGCCGGCGGACGAAGACCCGCCCGTCGCGGATCGCGGCCTCCTGCTCCGGTCCGGTGAGCGCCTGCGCGAGGCGGTCCCAGGCGGCGGCGTCCCGGCGCACCGGGAGGTCGACGATGCCGCCCCAGCAGTCCGGACCGGCCAGGTCGAGGCCACGGCTGAGGCCCCAGACGGTGGCCTGGCCCGGGTCGGCCGGCGGGTCCGCCGGGCCGGTCGACACCGCACCGGCGGTGACCGCCCACAGCGGGGCCGTCAGGCCGGTGTCGCCCAGGGCCTGGGCGAGCGTCGCCAGCTCGGCGACCCGGTCGCCGGGCACCGCGAGCACGCCCGCGAGCGCACCGGCCCCGTCGAGCACGGTCCGCAGCCGCGCGGCCAGCGCCGCGCGGTCCGTCCCGCGGGTTCCGTCACCCGCGTCGCCCGCGTCGCCGTCGACGGCCAGCCGCAGCGTCCGGGCCCCGGCGGCGACCAGGCTGCTCTGCGCCTCGGCCGCCAGCTCCTCGCCCTCCGGGGCGACGACCAGCCAGATCCCGTCCAGCACGGCCCGGCCGGACGGCGCGGCGGCCGGCTGCCACAGCACCCGGTGGCGCCAGGCGTCGGTGCGGGCGTCCTGGCGACGGCGGCGACGCCACGAGGACAGCGCGGTCAGCGCCGTCCCGACGGCCTCCGGTCGGGCGTCCAGGGTCTCGGCCAGCTCACCGAGGTCCTCGCGCTCGACCGCCTCCCAGAACCGTTCCTCCGCCGGGTCGACGGGCTGCGCCGCCGCCGTCGGCTCCGGCCAGTAGCGGTCCCGCTGGAAAGCGTAGGTCGGCAGGTCCACCCGCCGGCCACCGGGCAGCACGGCCGCCCAGTCCACCGGCACGCCGGCCGCCCAGAGCCGCCCGACGGCGGACGGCACGTGGTCCCGTCCCTCGCGCAGCAGCGGCACGCCGACGGCGTCCGGAACGATCCGGGCCACCAGCGCGGACAGCACGCCGTCGGGGCCCAGTTCGACGAACCGGGTCAGGCCCTGGCGGTGCAGGGTCTCGACGCCGTCGGCGAAGCGGACGGCCTCACGGACCTGGCGCACCCAGTAGTCGGGGGTAGTGAGCAGGCCGGGTTCGGCGATCCCGCCGGTCAGGGCGGAGACCACCGGGATGCCCGGCTCGCTGAAGGCCAGGCCCTTCAGGACGGCCGCGAAGTCGTCCAGCATCGGCTCCATCAGGGCCGAGTGGAAGGCGTGCGAGACGGCCAGCCGGCGCGTCCTCACCCCGGCCGCCGACCAGCGCGCGGCGAACTCCTCGACCACCTCGACGGGGCCGGAGACCACCACGGCGGCCGGGCCGTTGACGGCCGCGACGTCCAGGCGGCCGACGGTCGCCTCGCGGACCTCGGCCTCGGTGGCCTGGACCGCCAGCATCGCGCCGCCCTCGGGCAGTGCCTCCATCAGCCGGCCGCGCGCGGCCACCAGGGCGCAGGCGTCCGGCAGCGGGAACACCCCGGCGCAGTGCGCCGCGGCGATCTCGCCGATCGAGTGGCCGAGCATCAACTCCGGGACCACACCCCAGGATTCGAGCAGCCGGAACAGTGCCACCTCGACCGCGAACAGCCCGGCCTGCGCCCACACCGTCCGGTCCAGGTCCTCGGTGCCCTCGAACACCACGTCCTTGACCGAGCGGTCCAGCAGCAGGTCGAACTCCGCGCAGACCGCGTCGAAGGCCTCCGCGAACACCGGGTGGCGGGCGTGGAGGTCACGTCCCATCCCGGCCCGCTGCGCACCCTGGCCGGTGAACAGGAACGCCACCCGGCCGTCGCCCGCGCGCTCGGAGACCACGGCCGCGCTCGGCGCGCCGTCGACGACGGCGGCCAGCCCGCGCAGCAGTTCCTCGCGGTCGGAGCCGACGACGACCGCCCGGTGCTCCAGCGCGGCACGGGTGGTGGCCAGGGCGCGGCCGACGTCCCGGAGGTCCGTCGTCCCGTGCTCCCGCACGTGCTCGCGCAGCCGTTCGGCCTGGCCGCGCAGCCCCTCGGCGGTACGGGCGGACAGCGCCCACGGGACGGGGCCGAGGCCGGCCCCCGCCACCGCCACCGGCGCGGGCGCGGGCGCCGGCGCCGGCGCCGGCCCGGGCTCGGGGCGTTCGATGATCACATGGGCGTTGGTGCCGCTGATCCCGAAGGAGGACACGCCCGCGCGGCGCGGCCGGTCCAGCTCGGGCCAGGAGCGCGCCTCGGTGAGCAGTTCCACCGCGCCCGCCGACCAGTCCACCTCGGCGGTGGGCTCGTCCACGTGCAGGGTCGCCGGGAGCACCCCGTGGCGCATCGCCTGCACCATCTTGATCACGCCCGCGACGCCCGCCGCGGCCTGGGTGTGGCCGATGTTGGACTTCACCGAGCCGAGCCAGAGCGGCTCGCCGGCGCGATCCCGGCCGTAGGTCGCCAGCAGCGCCTGCGCCTCGATCGGGTCGCCCAGCACGGTGCCCGTGCCGTGCGCCTCGACGGCGTCCACCTCGGCGGCCGACAGCCCGGCACTCGCCAGCGCCTGCCGGATCACCCGCTGCTGGGCGGGCCCGTTCGGGGCGGTGAGGCCGTTGGAGGCGCCGTCCTGGTTGACCGCGCTGCCCCGGACCACCGCGAGCACCTCGTGCCCGTTGCGGCGCGCGTCCGAGAGCCGCTCCAGCACCAGAAGACCGACGCCCTCGCCCCAGCCCGTACCGTCCGCGCCGGCCGCGAAGGCCTTGCACCGGCCGTCGGCGGCCAGGCCGCCCTGGCGGTCGAACTCGCCGAACACCCCGGGGGTGGCCAGCACGGTGACACCGCCGGCCAGCGCGAGCCCGCAGTCGCCCTCGCGCAGCGCCTGCGCCGCCCAGTGCAGGGCCACCAGCGAGGAGGAGCAGGCCGTGTCCACGGTGACGGCCGGGCCCTCCAGGCCGAAGGTGTACGCCACCCGGCCGGAGATCACGCTGTTCGCCGTCCCGGCCAGCACATGGCCCTGGACCTCCTCCAGGCCGCCGGCGGCACCGTAGCCGGAGTTGGAGGCTCCGACGAAGACGCCGATCTGTTCGCCGCGCACCGAGCGCGGGTCGATCCCGGCGTCCTCGAAGGCCTCCCAGGAGGCCTCCAGCAGGATCCGCTGCTGCGGGTCCATCGCCAGCGCCTCGCGCGGCGAGATCGCGAACAGCCCGGCGTCGAACTCCGTCACGCTCTCCACGAAGCCACCGCGCGCCGCCGCCGCGCCGACCGCTTCGAGCGGCCAACCCCGGTCGGTCGGGAAGCCGGTGACCCCGTCGGCTCCGGCCGCGACCAGATCCCACAGCCCGGCCGCCGAACGCACCCCGCCCGGATAGCGGGCGCTCATGCCCACGATCACGACGGGATCGTCCGCGACGGCCACCGCCGCACCGGCCTGCTCCGCCACCGCCTCGGGCACCGACTCCAGCAGTTCCTCGGCCAGATGCCGCGCCAGCACCACCGGCGTCGGATAGTCGAACACCAGCGTGGCCGACAGCGAGAGCCCGGTCTCCTTCACCAGCAGGTTGCGCAGGGCCACCGCCGTCAACGAGTCGAATCCGAGGTCGCGGAACGCCTGACCGGCGTCCACGGCGTCCATCGAAACGTGCCCGAGGACGGCGGCCGCACCGGTCCGGACCAGGTCCACCAGCATCCGCTCCCGGCGCCCGGCCGCGGTCTCCGCCAGCCGCTCCCGGAACTCCGAGGACCGCTCCACGCCCTCAACCACCGGCGCCTGCGCGCCGACGGCCTCCGGCAGCTCCGCCAGCAGCCGGCTGGTGCGCACGGCCGTGAAGGCCGGCGCGAACAGCTGCCAGTCCACGTCCGCGACGGTCACACAGACCTCGTCCGCGTCCACCGCCCGTGCCAGGGCCGACACCGCCAACTCCGGGTCCATCACGGCCAGGCCACGACGGCGCAGCTGCTCGGCGGCATCGCCCTGGGCAGCCATGCCCTCACCGGCCCACGGGCCCCAGGCCACCGACGTGCCCCGCCGGCCGCGCGCACGGCGCCGCTGCACCAGGGCGTCCAAGTGGGCGTTGGCCGCCGCGTAGGCGCCCTGGCCACCACTGCCCCAGGTCGCCGCGACCGAGGAGAAGACCACGAACAGATCCAGCTCCGGACCGGCCGTCAGCTCGTCCAGCAGGTCGGCGCCGCCGACCTTGCCGGCGAAGACCGGCTCGAACCGCTCGACCGTCTCGCCGTCCAGCACGCCGTCGTCCACCACGCCCGCGGTGTGCACCACGCCCGTGAGCGGCAGCTCGGCGGGCACCGCGGCCAGGACGGCGGCGACCGCGTCGCGGTCCGCCACGTCACAGGCGGCGACCGTCACCCGGGCACCCAGACCGGTCAGTTCGGCCACCAGCTCGGCGGCGCCCGGCGTCCGGTCGCCACGACGGCCGGTCAGCACCAGGTGCGGCACCCCGCGCCCGGCCAGCCAACGCGCCACCTCCGCACCCAGCGCACCCAGACCACCGGTCACCAGCACCGTCCCGGACGGGGTCCAAACGCCGCCGCGGCCGCTCCGCTGCGCGGCCCGCACCACCCTGCGCCCGTAGACGCCCGAGGAGCGCACGGCGACCTGGTCCTCGGCACCGCCGAGCACCGCCACCAGCCGACGGCCGGCCCGCTCGTCCAGCACCGGCGGAAGGTCGACCAACCCGCCCCACAGGTCCGGCAGTTCCAGTGCGGCCACCCGGCCCAGACCCCAGATCTGCGCCTGCGCCGGGCTCACCGACCGGTCCGCCCGGCCCACCGACACCGCACCGACGGTCGCCGACCACAGCCTGGCCCGGACGCCCGCGTCGCCCAGTGCCTGGACCAGCGTCAGCGTCCCGGCCACGCCGGAGGACACCTGCGAGCCCTCCGCCCGCGGCCCCTCGGCCGAGGCGAGCAGCGAGACCACCCCGGCGGGCTCGCCCTCCGGGACCGACGCGCGGATGCGGTCGGCCAGTTCCCGCCGGCCGAGGCCCTCGCCGGCCAGCTTCACCACGTCCGCGCCGGCGGCCCGAAGCGCCGCCTCGACGGCGGCCGAAGGTGCGTCCTCGGCCGTCACCAGCAGCCAACGGCCCGACAGGGAGGACTCCGTCACTCCGGTCAGCGGCTTCCAGACCACCTCGTAGCGCCAGGAGTCCACCACCGAGTCGACCTGGCGGCGCTGCCGCCAGGAGGACAGCACCGGCAGGACGGACGCCAGCTCCTCGGGCGCCCGGTCGATCTCCAGGGCCTCGGCCAGGCCGTCCAGGTCCTGGTTCTCGACCGCCTGCCAGAACCGGGTCTCGGCCGGGTCGGCCGTGAGGCTCCCCAGGTCGAGGGAGCGCGGCCAGTAGCGCTCGCGCTGGAAGGCGTACGTCGGCAGGGCGACCCGACGGCCGGCGGGCAGCACCGCGGACCAGTCGAGCCCGGCCCCGGCCGCCCACAGGGCGGCGAGCGCCCGCAGGACGGTCTCCCGCTCGTCCCGGCCGGGGCGCAGCAGCGGCGCGAACACGGCCTCCCCCACGGCCTGACCGGCCAGGCCGCACAGCACGGCGTCCGGGCCCAGCTCGACGTAGCGGGTGACGCCCTGGCGGTGCAGGGCGTCGACGCCGTCGGCGAAGCGGACGGCCTCGCGGACCTGGCGCACCCAGTAGTCGGGGGTGGTGAGCAGGCCCGGCTCGGCGAGGCTGCCGGTCAGGGTGGAGACGACCGGGATCCTCGGCTCGGCGAAGGTCGACTTCGCGAGGACGGCGGCGAATTCGGCGAGCATCGGGTCCATCAGGGCCGAGTGGAAGGCGTGCGAGACGGTCAGCCGACGGGTCTTGCGGCCCTCGGCCTTCCAGCGCGCGGCGAACTCCTCGACCACCTCGACCGGACCCGAAACCACCACGGAGGTCGGGCCGTTGACCGCCGCCACGTCCAGCCGGCCGCCGATCGCGTCGCGGATCTCGGCCTCGGCGGCCTGGACGGCGAGCATCGCGCCGCCCTCGGGCAGCGCATCCATCAGCCGGCCGCGCGCCGCCACCAGGGCGCACGCGTCCGCCAGCGAGAGGACGCCCGCCACATGGGCGGCCGCCACCTCGCCGATCGAATGCCCGAGCAGCACGTCCGGGACCACGCCCCAGGACTCCAGCAGCCGGAACGACGCCACCTCGACCGCGAACAGCCCGGCCTGCGCCCACACCGTCCGGTCCAGATCCTCAACGCCCTCGAACACCACGTCCCGGACCGGCCGGTCCAGCAGCAGGTCGAACTCCGCGCAGACCGCGTCGAACGCCCCGGCGAACACCGGGAAGGCTTCGTACAACTCCCGACCCATGCCGACCCGCTGCGCGCCCTGCCCCGTGAACAGGAACGCCGTGCGGCCCTCCGCCACGACACCGCTGACGACCCCGCCCGAGGGGCGGCCGTCCGCCAGCGCGAGCAGGCCGTCCAGCAGCGCCGCCCGGTCGTCGCCGAGCACCACCGCACGGTGGGCCAGCCCGGCCCGCCCGGTCGCCAGCGACCACGCCACGTCCTGCGGACGGGCCCCGGACTCCGACGCCCCGGACTCCAGTGCCCCGGACTCCAACTCCCCGGCCAGCCGCGCCGCCTGGGCCTTCAGCGCCCCGGCGCTCTGCGCCGACACCACCCACGGCGTCGGCCCCGTCGCCTCCTCGACCGGCACCTGCTCCTCGGCCGGCGCCTGCTCCAGCACCACATGGGCGTTGGTCCCGCTGATCCCGAAGGCGGAGACGCCCGCCCGGCGCGGGCGACCGGCCTCCGGCCACGGCCGGGCCTCGGTCAGCAGCTCGACCGCGCCTGCCGACCAGTCCACCTGCGGCGTCGGCTCGTCCACGTGCAGGGTGGCCGGCAGCACACCGTTGCGCATCGCCTGCACGGCCTTGATCACGCCCGCCACACCGGCGGCGGCCTGGGTGTGGCCCAGGTTGGACTTCACCGAACCCAGCCAGAGCGGCTCACCGTCGCGGCCCCGGCCGTAGGTGGCCAGCAGCGCCTGGGCCTCGATCGGGTCCCCGAGCCGGGTGCCCGTCCCGTGCGCCTCGACGGCGTCCACGTCCGAGACCGACAGCCCCGCGTTGGCCAGCGCCTGACGGATCACCCGCTCCTGCGAGGGCCCGTTCGGCGCGGTGAGGCCGTTGGACGCACCGTCCTGGTTGACGGCGCTCCCCCGGACCACCGCGAGCACCTGGTGGCCGTTGCGCCGGGCGTCCGACAGCCGCTCCAGCACCAGCACGCCGACGCCCTCGCCCCAGCCCGTACCGTCCGCACCGGCCGCGAAGGCCTTGCAGCGGCCGTCCGAGGCCAGGCCGCCCTGCCGGTTGAACTCGCCGAACGCACCGGCGTTCACCATCACGGCGACGCCGCCGGCCAGCGCCATGCCGCACTCGCCCACCCGCAGCGCCTGCACCGCGAGGTGCAGCGCCACCAGCGAGGAGGAGCAGGCCGTGTCCACCGTGACCGCCGGACCCTCCAGCCCGAACACGTAGGAGACGCGGCCCGAGATCACGCTGTTGGCGGTGCCGGACAGCACGTGCCCCTCGACCCCGTCGAGCAGCTGGCCGTGGCCGTAGCCCGAGGACGAGGCGCCCGCGAAGACGCCCGTCCGGCTGCCGCGCACCTCGTGCGGATCGATGCCGGCGTCCTCGAAGGCCTCCCAGGACGCCTCCAGCAGCAGCCGCTGCTGCGGGTCCATCGCCAGCGCCTCGCGCGGCGAGATCCCGAACAGGCCCGCGTCGAACTCGGTGGCGTCGTCCACGAAGCCGCCGACGGCGCTGTCCACGCCCGGCACCCGGTCCGGCCAGCCGCGGTCGACGGGGAAGGAGGACAGCGCGTCGGCGCCGTCGGCCACCAGGGTCCACAGGTCCTCGGGCGAGCGGACGCCGCCGGGGAAACGGCAGCCGATGCCGACGATCGCGATCGGCTCGTCCAGGCCGGCCGGGACCGCCGCCGACTCGGCGCCGGCCGGGCCCGCCTCGGCTCCGAGGTCCAACTCCCGTTCCAGGTAGGCCACCAGGGCGGTCGGCGTCGGGTGGTCGAACACCATGGTCGCGGGCAGCCGCAGGCCGGTCTCCCGGTTCAGCCGGTTGCGCAGCTCGACCGCCGTGAGCGACTCGAAGCCCAGGTCCTTGAAGGTCCGCGCGGCCTCGACGGCCCGGACGTCCGGGTGCTTGAGCACGGCGGCGACCTCGCTGCGGACCAGGTCCAGCAGGATCTGCCGGCGCTGCGCCTCGGGCAGCGGGGCGAGCCGGCGGCCGAGGTCCGGACGCCGGTCCTCGCCGGCCGGCTCCTCGTCCGCCGTCCGCGCCTCGGGGAGGTCGGCCAGCAGCGGGCTGACCCGGGTGGCGGTGAAGGTGTCGACGAAGCGGGGCCAGTCGATGTCGGCGACGGTCAGGCAGTCCTCGCCCGCGTCGACGGCCCCGGCCAGCGCCTCGATCGCCAGGTCCGGGTCCATCGGCACCATGCCGCGCTCGCGCAGGTGGTCGCGGACGGCGTCGGTCGACACCATGCCCACCTCGCCCCAGGCGCCCCAGGAGACCGAGGTGCCGGGCAGGCCTTCGGCCCGGCGCCGGAGGACCAGCGCGTCCAGGTAGGCGTTCGCGGCCGCGTAGGCCGCCTGGCCGCCGCTGCCCCAGATCCCGGCGCCCGAACCGAAGGTGACGAACATCCGCAGGTCCAGGCCCCGGGTCAGCTCGTCCAGGTGCAGCGCGCCGGCGACCTTGCCGCCGAGCACCTCGGCCAGCTCCGCCGGGCCGGTGCGGTCCAGCATCATGGCCTGGCCGACGCCGGCCGCGTGCACCACGCCGACCAGCGGGAACTCCGCCGGGATCCGCGCCAGCACGCCGGCCAGCGACTCCCGGTCGGTCAGGTCGCAGGCGGCCACGGTCACCCGGGTGCCCAGCGCCTCCAGTTCCGCGACCAGGTCCGCCACGCCCGGCGCCGCCGTGCCGCGCCGGCCGAGCAGGGTCAGGTGCGGCACGCCGCGGCCGGCCAGCCAGCGGGCGACGACCGCGCCGAGCGCGCCGGTACCGCCGGTGACCAGCACCGAGCCGGGCAGTTCGAGCGTCGTCCCGGCCGCGCGCGGGGCGCGGGCCAGGCGGCGGGCGAACACCCCGGAGCCGCGCACGGCGAGTTGGTCCTCGTCCCCGGCGGCGCCGCCGAGCAGCGCCACCAGCCGGGCTCCGGCCCGGGCGTCCAGGACGGCCGGAAGGTCGATCAGCCCGCCCCAGCGGCGCGGGTACTCCAGCGCGGCGACCCGGCCGAGGCCCCAGGCCAGCGCCTGGACGGGGCTGCGCAGCGGGTCCGCGCGACCGATCGACACCGCGCCGCCGGTGAGCGACCAGAGCGGCGCGTCGAGGTCGGCGTCGCCGAGGGCCTGGAGCAGGGTGACGGTCGCGGCCGGCCCGGCCGGGGCCTGCGGTGCGTCCTCGGCGCTCGCCAGCAGCGAGACCGCACCCGTGGCGGAGCCGACAGCGCTCAGTCGTTCGGCGAGCTCCGTACGGTCGGCGTCGGCGGCGACGGTCAGCTCGACCACCTCGGCCCCGGCCGAGCGCAGCAGGTCGGCGACCTCCCCGCCGTTCCCGCCCTCCGGAAGGGCGAGCAGCCAGCGGCCGCCCAGCCGGGGGTGCGCGGGCAGGTCGGGGACGGGGGTCCAGGTGACCCGGTAGCGCCAGGAGTCGACGGTCGCGCCCCGGCGGCGGCCGCGGTGCCAGCCGGCCAGCGCGGGCAGCACCGCGTCCAGGACCCCGGGCGCCTCGTCCAGCCGCAGGGTGGCGGCCAGTTCCTCGGCGTCGCCGCGCTCGACGGCGTCCCAGAACCCGCTCTCGGCGGGGTCGCCGCCCCCGGCCGCCCGCGCCGGGGCGGGCAGCGGGTCGGGCCAGTAGCGGCGGCGCTGGAAGGCGTACGTGGGCAGCGCGGTGCGCGTGCCGCCGGCGAAGGCCGCCGACCAGTCGACGGCGACCCCGGCGGTCCACAGCTCGGCGGCGCCCGCCAGGAGGCGGTCCGGGCCGCCGTCCTCGCGGCGCAGCGTGCCGGTGACCGTCACCGGGGTGCCCGCCTGGTCCGCGGTGTCCTGGATGCCGATGGTGAGCACCGGGTGCGGGCTGCTCTCCACGAACACCGAGCGGCCGTCGGCCAGCAGGGCGCGGGTGGCCTGCTCGAAGCGGACGGTGGAGCGCAGGTTGTCGTACCAGTAGCCGGCGTCCATCCGCGCGGTGTCGATCGGCGCGCCGGTGACGGTCGAGTAGAAGGCGATGCCGCTGGAGCCGGGGGTGATCGGCGCGAGGTCGGCGAGGATGCGCTCGCGCAGCTCCTCGACCTGCGGGGAGTGCGAGGCGTAGTCCACCGGGATGCGGCGGGCGCGCACCTCCCGGGCCTCGCAGAGCGCCAGCAGCTCCTCGACGGGGCCGGCCTCGCCGGAGACCACGGTGGAGGCGGGGCCGTTCTCCGCCGCCACGCAGAGGCCCTCGCCCCAGGGGGCGATCAGCTCGGTGGCCCGCTGCCGGCCGACGGGCAGCGAGACCATGCCGCCGCGGCCCGCGAGGGCGGCGAGCGCCCGGCTGCGCAGCGCCACGACCCGGGCGCCGTCCTCCAGCGTCAGGCCGCCGGCGACGCAGGCCGCCGCGATCTCGCCCTGGGAGTGGCCGACGACCGCGGCCGGGCGGACGCCGACCGAGCGCCAGGCCTCGGCCAGCGACACCATGACCGCCCAGAGCACCGGCTGGACGACGTCCACCCGGCTCAGGTCGGGGGCGTCCGGCGCGCCGCCCAGCACCTCGGACAGCGACCAGGGGACGTACGGCGCGAGCGCCGCCTCGCACTGCTCCAGCCGCTGCCGGAACGCCGGTGAGGCGTCCAGGAGTTCACGGGCCATCGCGGCCCACTGGCTGCCCTGGCCGGGGAAGACGAAGACCACCCCGGTGCCGCCGGCGGCCTCGCCGCGCACCAGGTTGGCCGCCGACTCCCCGTCGGCCAGCGCCTGCAGGCCGGCCAGCAGTTCCGCGCGCTCGGCGCCGAGCACCACGGCGCGGCTGGGCAGCGCGGCCCGGGTCAGCAGGGAGCGGGCGACGTCCACCGGCCGCGGGGCGTCGTCCGCGGTCATGGCGTCGCGCAGCCGGACGGCCTGGCCGCGCAGCCCGTCCGCCGTCTTCGCGGCCAGCGGCCACGGCAGCGGGCCGGCGGTGAGCGCGGGCCCGGTGCCCTCGGCGGGGGCGGTGCCCTCGGCGGGGGCGGCGGCGGGCTCGACGGGCTCGGGCTCCGGGGCCTGCTCCAGGATGACGTGGGCG
>NZ_JBHXEM010000038.1:0-67641 GCF_042724755.1 Kitasatospora sp. NPDC127067
AAGGAACGGACACTTCCTTCGGACCGCCTTCCAGCGGACCCTCCGGGCTTCGTTCTTTCGTGTTTCCAGCTTATCAGATGTTTTCCGCTCCGTTTTCCGGAGTTTCATTCATTTGATTCGCTTTCGCCTTTCGGCGCTCCCGAACTCTATCAGAGCTTCTCGGTCCGTTTTCCCCGGTCGTTCTCGAATTCAGATTCGAGCCCGTTTCCGAGGGGCCGTCCCGTGGGGCAACCCGGAGAACATTACGCACCGGGTTGCCCCACGTCAAACCGGCCTCAGCCGGTGTTGAGCGAGCGTCAGACCTCGACGACGACCGGCAGGATCATCGGCCGGCGGCGGTAGTTGTCCGCGACCCACTTGCCGATGGTGCGGCGGACCAGCTGCTGCACCTGACGGGGCTCCAGGACACCGTCGCTCGCCGAGCGGTCCAGCGCCTCCTGGAGCTTGGCGGCCACCGGGACGAACGCGTTGTCGTCGATGCCGGAGCCGCGGGCCTGGATGGTCGGACCGCCGACGATCTTGCCGTTGGTCGAGTCGACCGCGACGAAGACCGAGATGAAGCCCTCCTCGCCGAGGATCCTGCGGTCCTTGAGCGAGGCCTCGGTGATGTCGCCGACCGAGGAGCCGTCCACGTAGACGTACCCGGCCTGCACCTTGCCGACGATGCGGGCGACGCCGCCCTCCAGGTCGACGCAGACACCGTCCTCGGCGATGACCACGCGGTTGCGCGGCACCCCGGTGGCGATGCCCAGCTCGGCGGCCGCGCGCAGGTGGCGCCACTCGCCGTGAACCGGCATCAGGTTGCGCGGCTTGCAGATGTTGAAGAAGTAGAGCAGCTCGCCGGCCGAGGCGTGGCCGGAGACGTGCACCTTGGCGTTGCCCTTGTGCACGACCTTGGCGCCCCAGCGGGTCAGGCCGTTGATCACCCGGTAGACGGCGTTCTCGTTGCCCGGGATGAGCGAGGAGGCCAGGACGACGGTGTCGCCCTCGACGATGCGGATCTGGTGGTCGCGGTTGGCCATCCGGGACAGCGCCGCCATCGGCTCGCCCTGCGAACCGGTGCAGATCAGCACGACCTCCTTGTCCGGCAGGTCGTCCAGCTGCTTGACGTCCACGACCATGTTGCCGGGGACCTTCAGGTAGCCGAGGTCGCGGGCGATGCCCATGTTGCGGACCATCGAGCGGCCGACGAAGGCGACCTTGCGCTTGTACTCGTGGGCCGCGTCCAGGACCTGCTGGATGCGGTGCACGTGGCTCGCGAAGGAGGCCACGATGATCCGCTTGTCGGCGTTCGCGAAGACGTTCCGCAGAGCCGCCGAGATGTCCCGCTCGTGCGGGATGAATCCGGGGACCTCGGCGTTGGTGGAGTCCACCAGCAGGAGGTCCATGCCCTCCTCCGCCAGCTTGGCGAAGGTCGGCAGGTCGGTCAGGCGGCCGTCCAGCGGCAGCTGGTCCATCTTGAAGTCGCCGGTGGCCACGACCATGCCGGCCGGGGTGCGGACCGCGACGGCCAGTGCGTCCGGGATGGAGTGGTTGACGGCGATGAACTCGCAGTCGAAGGGGCCGATGCGCTCGCGCTCGCCCTCCTTGACCTCCAGCACGTACGGCCGGATGCGGTGCTCGGCGAGCTTGGCCTCGATCAGCGCCAGGGTCAGCTTGGAGCCGATCAGCGGGATGTCCGGGTTCTCCCGCAGGAGGAAGGGGACGGCGCCGATGTGGTCCTCGTGCCCGTGGGTGAGGACGATGCCGTCGACCTTGTCGAGACGGTCCCGGATGTAGCTGAAGTCCGGGAGGATCAGGTCCACGCCGGGCTGCTCGTCCTCGGGGAAGAGGACGCCGCAGTCGATGATCAGGATGCGGTCGCCGTACTCGAGGACCGTCATGTTGCGGCCGATCTCGCCGAGGCCGCCGAGCGGAGTGATGCGGAGGGCGCCCTCCTTCAGTGCCGGGGGCGCGCCGAGCTCGGGGTGCGGGTGGCTCAAAAGACTCTCCTCACGACGCACGCCATATGCCCGGGGTCCTCCCCCTGGAGACATATGGCGCGCGTACTCAGTGTCGTTTTCCTACTGGGTCTGTGCTCTCGCGCCTTCGGACCGGTTCAGCGGCGGACCCTGGGAGGTCCGGCGAGCCGGGGCGCGCACGTCCGTGTCTGTCAAAGGTGTACCCCGCCGGCGGCGAGATCCTGCTTCAATCGCTCGATCTCCTCGGGCGTCGCTCCGACCAGCGGCAGTCGCAGCGGGCCGGCGGGCAGGCCCTGGAGTTCCAGCGCGGCCTTGCCGAGGATCACGCCCTGGGTGCGGAACATACCGCTGAACACCGGGAGCAGGCGCTGGTGGATGCTCGTGGCCTTGACCACATCGCCCGCCAGGAAGGCCTCGATCATCGCCCGCAGGTCCCCGGCCACCACGTGCCCGACGACGCTGACCACGCCGACGGCTCCGACGGACAGCAGCGGCAGGTTGAGGATGTCGTCGCCGGAGTACCAGGCGAGGTCGGAGCGGGCGATCGCCCAGGCCGCGGCGCCGAGGTCGCCCTTGGCGTCCTTGTTGGCGACGATCCGCGGGTGCTCGCCGAGGCGGACCAGCGTCTCGTGGCTCAGCGCGACCCCGCTGCGGCCCGGGATGTCGTACAGCATGACCGGCAGCCCGGTCGCGTCGGCGACGGCGACGTTGTGCCGGTACAGGCCCTCCTGCGGGGGCTTGCTGTAGTACGGCGTGACGACCAGCAGGCCGTTCGCCCCGGCCGCCTCGGCCTGCCGGGCCAGCTCGACGCTGTGGTGGGTGTCGTTGGTCCCGACGCCGGCGACCACGTGGGCGCGGTCCCCGACCGCCTCGACCACGGCGCGGACCAGCTGGGCCTTCTCGGCGTCGCTGGTGGTCGGGGACTCACCGGTGGTGCCGTTGACGACGAGGCCGTCGTTGCCGGAGTCCACGAGGTGCGTGGCGAGGCGCTGGGCGCCGTCGAGGTCGAGCGCGCCGTCGGCGGTGAACGGGGTGACCATGGCGGTCAGGACCCGGCCGAACGGCGTCTGGGGGGTGGAGGTCGGAGCCATGCGTCCAAAGCTACTCGTAGGCGGTGGGGCGTTACCCATGCCGGTCCAGTGTTCGGACAGGTGTAGCGCGTCGGTGGCGCGGACGTGGGATTCCGGTGCTGCCCGCTCGGGGGTTCGGGCAGCACCGGAATCCGTGTTCACGAATGTAGGGAGCGGCTAGATAAGCCGCAATCCAGACATGCCAGACACTCTGCCCGTATGCCGGTCGTCCCAGGTCAGGGGGCGACCCGGCCGTGCTTCTCGAAGGCCGCATGGGTGAGCGGCATGAGCCGGGCCCACTGCTCCTCCATCTGCTCGGCGACCATCTCGATCTCGCGCTGCGGGAAGGACGGCACCGCCGAGTTCTCCCGCCGGGTGCGCAGCGACAGGAAGTGCATCAGCGAGCGCGAGTTGCAGGTCGCGTACATCGAGGAGAACAGGCCCACCGGCAGTACCGCGCGGGCCACCTCGCGGGCCACTCCGGCGGCCAGCATCTCCTGGTAGCGGGCGTAGGACTCGCGGTACGCGGCCTCCATCGCCCCGGTGGTGGTGCTGTGCTGCTCCGGCGTGCCCTCGTGGAACTCGTACTTGCCGGGGCGGCCCTGCTGGACCAGCTTGCGCTCCTCGCCCGGGACGTAGAAGACCGGCTGCAGCTCGCGGTAGCGGCCGGACTCCTCGTTGTACGACCAGCCGCTGCGGTGCCGGTGGAACTCCCGGAACACGAAGATCGGCGCGCTGATGAAGAAGGTCATCGAGTTGTGCTCGAACGGCGTGCCGTGCCGGTCGCGCATCAGGAAGTTGATCAGGCCC
Organism: Kitasatospora sp. NPDC127067; assembly: GCF_042724755.1. Lineage (NCBI taxonomy): Bacteria > Bacillati > Actinomycetota > Actinomycetes > Kitasatosporales > Streptomycetaceae > Kitasatospora > Kitasatospora sp. NPDC127067. The sequence continues at coordinate 3,842 of NZ_JBHXEM010000038.1, forward strand.
TTGGACTTCTCCGGGTCCTGCTGGAGGGCCTCCAGGGACTGCTCGCCCGCGGTCGAGACCCGGGCCGCCCAGATGACGTCCGAGTCGGCGGCGGCGCTGCGGACCAGCTCCACCGTCACGTCGCTGCGGAAGCTGGGGGCCGTCGGTTCGTCGCTCACGCGTTACTCCTTGCGGGTTCGGTGCTGTGCAGCTTGATGGCGTGCTGCATGGTCTTGCGGGCGCGCGGGGTGTCGCCGGCGTCGGCGTACGCCACGGCGAGGCGGAACCAGACCCGCCAGTCGCCCTGCGCGGCCTGTGCCTCGGCCTGGCGGCGGGCGAACACCGCGTCGGCCGAGGCCCGGTCGATCCGCCCGCCCTTGCTGCGCTTCAGCTCGTCCACCGGCAGGCCGCCCTCGGCCTCCAGTTCGTGGGCCAGCCGCTCGCTGTCCCGGCCGAAGCGGACCGTCTGGCGCAGGAACCAGACGCCGATCACCGGGATCACGAAGGCGCAGATCCCGATGCCGATGCCGAGCGGCTTGCCGGTCGCGATCAGCTGGACGCCCTCGCCCACGCAGACCAGGGCGACCAGCAGCAGCACGCCGGACAGGACGAAGAAACCGGTACGGGAGGTCATCGGGCCCCTCCGGGAGTCGGCTCGGTTCGGATCGACACTGTCACAGGTCCAGGAAGTGTTCGAGGCCGAAGGTCAGCCCCGGCGTCCCGACGACCTTGCGCACGCCCAGCAGGATGCCCGGCATGAAGCTGCTGTGGTGCAGCGAGTCGTGCCGGATGGTGAGCGTCTCACCGGTGTCGCCGAACATCACCTGCTGGTGGGCGAGCAGGCCGCGCAGCCGCACCGCGTGCACCGGCACCCCGTCCACGTCGGCGCCGCGCGCGCCGGGCAGGCTGTGGGTGGTCGGGTCCTGCTGCGGCGGCCGGCCGGCCTCGGCCCGGGCGGCGGCGATCAGCTGGGCGGTGCGGGTGGCGGTGCCGCTGGGCGCGTCGGCCTTGCGGTCGTGGTGCAGCTCGACCACCTCGACCGACTCGAAGTACCGGGCGGCGATCTGGGAGAACTTCATGCCGAGGATGGCGCCGATGGAGAAGTTCGGGGCGATCAGCAGGCCGAGCTCCGGGGCCTCGGCCAGCCGGCCGCGGACGGTGGCGAGCCGCTCGTCCGTCCAGCCGGTGGTGCCGGTGACCACGTGGATGCCGTGGTCCAGGCAGTAGTCCAGGTTGCCCATCACCGAGTCCGGATGGGTCAGCTCGACGGCGACCTGGGCACCGGCCTCGGTCAGCTCCTCCAGCTTCGAGCCGCGGCCGAGGGCGGCCACCAGCTCCATGTCCGGCGCGGCCTCGACGGCCTTGACCGCCTCGGAGCCGATCCGACCCCGGGCGCCGATCACGGCGACACGCAGCGTCATAGCAAAGTTCCTCTCACCTGGGAATCAGCGGATCAGACCAGCAGATCGGCGAGCTTGGCGGCCCGCTTGTCATTGACCGGGCCGATCAGCGCGAGCGACGGCCGGTGCGCGCCCAGCACATCACGCGCCACCGCGTGGACGTCCTCCAGGGTCACCGCGGCGATCCGCTCCAGCATGTCGTCCACCGACAGGTGGTGCCCGTAGCTGAGCTCGGCCTTGCCGATCCGGTTCATCAGCGAGCCGGTGTCCTCCATGCCGAGCACGGTGGAACCGGAGATCTGGCCGATCGCCCGGTTCAGCTCCTCCTCGGTGATGCCCTCCTCGACCACCTTGGCCAGCTCGGCGCGGCAGATCCGCAGCACCTCCTCGACCCGCTTGGGCTGGCAGCCCGCGTAGATGCCGAACAGGCCGCTGTCCGCGTAGGACGAGGAGTACGAGTAGACCGAGTACGCCAGGCCCCGCTTCTCGCGGACCTCCTGGAACAGTCGGGAGCTCATCCCGCCGCCGAGGGCCGCGTTGAGCACGCCCATCGCCCAGCGGCGCTCGTCGTGCCGCGGCACGCCGGGCACGCCCAGCACCAGGTGGGCCTGCTCGGTGGAGCGGTTGAGCACCTCGACCCGGCCGGCCGTGCGCAGCGCCTTGACGCCGCGGCGGGCCTCCGCGGGGGCCGCGGTGGAGGCCGCCAGCACCGCCGCGAAGGCCTGCTCGACCTGCTTCACCACCTTGCGGTGGTCGAGGTTGCCGGCCGCCGCGACGACCAGGTTCTCGGGCCGGTAGCGGCGGCGGTAGAAGCCGGCGATCTGGTCCCGGGTGAGCGTCCTGATGGTCTCCTGGGTGCCGAGGATCGGGCGGCCGAGCGGGCCGCTGCCGAAGATCACCTTGGCGAACAGGTCGTGCACCACGTCGCCCGGGTCGTCCTCGGCCATCGCCATCTCTTCCAGGATGACGCCGCGCTCGGACTCCACGTCCTCGGGCCGGATCAGCGAGCCGGTGAGCATGTCGCAGACCACGTCTATGGCCAGCGGCAGGTCGGTGTCCAGGACCCGGGCGTAGTAGCAGGTGTTCTCCTTCGCGGTGAAGGCGTTCATCTCGCCGCCGACCGCGTCCAGGGTGGCCGAGATGTCCAGCGCGCTGCGCCGCTCGGTGCCCTTGAAGAGCAGGTGCTCCAGGTAGTGGGTGGCGCCGTTGAGCTGCGGGGTCTCGTCCCGCGAGCCGACGCCGACCCAGATGCCGAAGGTGGCGGAGCGCACCGTGGGCAGGGTCTCGGTGACGACCCGAAGGCCGCCGGGGAGGACGGTGCGGCGTACCGTCCCGGCGCCGTCGACGCCCTTGAGCAGGGTCCGGGTGGTGCCGGGACGCTGCATTACCGCCGGGGCCTGCGCCACGGGGGGTACCTCCAGAGGAAACGCACGTGTGGATGGGCACGTACGGACGAACGCGTGGACAACGGGGTGCGGCCCGCACGCCGGGAGGCGTACGGGCCGCGGGGTCAGCTAGCGGCGCTTCACTCGGAAGCGGCCTCGCCGGCCTCCTCGCCCTCGACGACCGGGATCAGGGAGAGCTTGCCGCGCGGGTCGATCTCGGCGATCTCGACCTGGACCTTGGCGCCGACGCCGAGGACGTCCTCGACGTTCTCGACGCGCTTGCCGCCGGCCAGCTTGCGGATCTGCGAGATGTGCAGCAGGCCGTCCTTGCCCGGCATCAGCGACACGAACGCGCCGAACGTCGTGGTCTTGACCACGGTGCCCAGGTAGCGCTCGCCGACCTCCGGCATGGTCGGGTTGGCGATCTGGTTGATCGTGGTGCGGGCGGCCTCGGCGGCCGGGCCGTCGGCGGCACCGATGTAGATGGTGCCGTCGTCCTCGATCGTGATCTCGGCGCCGGTGTCCTCCTGGATCTGGTTGATCATCTTGCCCTTGGGGCCGATGACCTCACCGATCTTGTCCACCGGGATCTTGATGGTGATGATGCGCGGCGCGTTCGGGGACATCTCGTCGGGCGAGTCGATGGCCTCGTTCATCACGTCGAGGATGTGCAGGCGGGCGTCCTTGGCCTGCTTCAGCGCGGCGGCGAGCACCGACGCCGGGATGCCGTTCAGCTTGGTGTCCAGCTGGAGGGCGGTGATGAAGTTGCGGGTACCGGCGACCTTGAAGTCCATGTCGCCGAACGCGTCCTCGGCGCCGAGGATGTCGGTCAGCGTGACGTAGTGGGTCTCGCCGTCGATCTCCTGGGAGATCAGGCCCATGGCGATGCCGGCGACGGCGGCCTTCAGCGGCACACCGGCGTTCAGCAGCGACATGGTCGAGGCGCAGACCGAGCCCATCGAGGTGGAGCCGTTGGAGCTGAGCGCCTCGGAGACCTGCCGGATGGCGTACGGGAACTCCTCGCGGGTCGGCAGCACCGGCAGCAGGGCGCGCTCGGCGAGCGCGCCGTGGCCGATCTCGCGGCGCTTGGGCGAGCCCACGCGGCCGGTCTCGCCGACGGAGTACGGCGGGAAGTTGTAGTTGTGCATGTAGCGGCGGCGCGTCTCCGGGGAGAGCGTGTCCAGCTGCTGCTCCATGCGCAGCATGTTCAGCGTGGTGACGCCCAGGATCTGGGTCTCGCCGCGCTCGAACAGGGCCGAGCCGTGCACCCGCGGGATGGCCTCGACCTCGGCGGCCAGGGTGCGGATGTCGGTGACGCCGCGGCCGTCGATGCGGACCTTGTCCTTGATGACGCGCTCGCGGACGATCTTCTTGGTCAGCGCGTTGTAGGCGGCGCTGATCTCCTTCTCGCGGCCCTCGAACTCGGGCAGCAGCTTCTCGGCGGCCAGCGCCTTGACGCGGTCCAGCTCGTTGTTGCGCTCCTGCTTGCCCGGGATGGTCAGGGCCTGGGCGAGCTCGTCCTTGACGGCGGCGCTCAGCGCGGCGAGGACGTCGTCCTGGTAGTCCAGGAAGACCGGGAACTCGCCGGTCGGCTTGGCGGCCTGGGCGGCCAGCTGCGACTGCGCGGCGCACAGGACCTTGATGAACGGCTTCGCGGCCTCCAGGCCGGAGGCGACGATCTCCTCGGTCGGCGCCTCGGCGCCGCCCTCGACCAGCTTGATGGTCTTGTCGGTGGCCTCGGCCTCGACCATCATGATCGCGACGTCGCCGTCCGGCAGGACGCGACCGGCGACGACCATGTCGAAGACGGCCGACTCCAGCTCGCTGTGGGTCGGGAAGGCCACCCACTGGCCGTTGATCAGCGCGACGCGCACGCCACCGATCGGGCCGGAGAACGGCAGGCCCGCCAGCTGGGTGGACGCGGAGGCGGCGTTGATGGCGACCACGTCGTACAGGTGGTCGGGGTTGAGCGCCATCACGGTGACGACGACCTGGACCTCGTTGCGCAGGCCCTTGACGAAGGACGGGCGCAGCGGGCGGTCGATCAGGCGGCAGGTGAGGATCGCGTCCTCGGAGGGCCGGCCCTCGCGACGGAAGAACGAGCCGGGGATACGGCCCGCGGCGTACATCCGCTCCTCGACGTCCACGGTCAGCGGGAAGAAGTCGAAGTGCTCCTTCGGCTGCTTGGACGCGCTGGTGGCCGACAGCACCATGGTGTCGTCGTCCAGGTAGGCCACGGCGGAACCGGCGGCCTGACGGGCCAGACGGCCGGTCTCGAAGCGGATGGTACGGGTGCCGAAGGAACCGTTGTCGATCACGGCCTCGGCGTAGAACACGTTCTCTTCCACCTGGAAGATCTCCTCTTTCGTACGTCTCCGGGAGAGCGTCCCCGCGTACTGCCTGCGGTGGGCCCCGGGCCCTCGCCAGGAGGGCGGCAGTCGGGCCGGTCTTCGATCGAAGCCTCCGGAGTGCCCCGCTCGGTCTGCGGGGGTTCCGACGGCCACTACCGAGGACCGGCGCCTCACGGCTGCCGGGCCGGCTTGGGCGGTCCGCGTCTGGACGCTCTCTCGGATGCGGGCGGCTTCCGTTTGAAGCCTTCGTCCCGCGGGGGGGGTTCGGGTCCTTCTGCCCGGGTGGCGCGCTGTTTGCGCCATCACCCGACATGCCCACAACCCTACGGTGCAATCCTCGGCCACCTGGGGAGGTGCGCGCGAGTTGTTATCTGCGGGCGCCGCGGCCCGATCGCCGCGGCATACGCGCGAGGGGCGGCTCCCCGGTGTGGGGAGCCGCCCCGAGCGGCGGTCTTAGCGGGCGCCACCGGCGGCACCGCGGCGGATGCCCAGGCGGTCGACGAGCGTACGGAAACGCTCGATGTCCTTCTTGGCCAGGTACTGCAGCAGGCGGCGGCGCTGGCCGACCAGGATCAGCAGGCCACGACGCGAGTGGTGGTCGTGCTTGTGGGTCTTGAGGTGCTCGGTCAGGTCCGAGATACGACGGGAGAGCATGGCCACCTGGACCTCGGGGGAACCGGTGTCGCCCTCCTTCTGGCCGAACTCGGCGAAGATCTGCTTCTTGACGTCAGAGGCGAGAGCCACTGCAACTCCTTCGGGGTCTACCGAGCGGTCCTGGTCGACAGCACAGGACTCATCGAGAACTCGGTGTCGCGAGCACCGCCGACGCCCTGCGGCCCACGACGGGGCTGCGGACACACGGCTGCGCTCGGAGGCCAAGCGTACCAGTGCCGCCCCACCCGGCCGTCCGGTGGATCCGCGGGCGGCCGGGAGGGCGGCATCGGGGGCCGCGGCGGGCGGCCCGCGGGTCAGCCGGTGGCGCCGCGGACCAGCCGGTAGATGACCAGGACGGCGAGCGCCAGCGGGACGAGCGAGATCAGGGTGAGACTGTCCACCAGGTCCAGGATGCGCCCCCAGAACGGGGAGACCCCGAGCCGCGGCACCACCAGGGCGATCGCGGTGAGCAGCGCGGCGCCGAAGGCGATCGAGGCGGTCAGCCAGATCGTGCGCAGGTCGAGCTCGGTGGTGGAGCCGGCCGCCCGCAGGAAGAACTGCGGGGTGTGCAGCGAGAGCCCGACGATCAGCAGGCTCAGGCCGAGCAGGCCGGCCACGGTGAGGCTGAGCACCTGCGCGGTGTAGCGGAACAGCCGGGCGCGCAGCATGGTGGTCAGGCCCAGCGCGAGCGCGAGCAGCTCGGGGAAGGTCTCGTCGGTGAAGCCGAGGACGGCGCAGGCGCCGACCACGACCGCGGCGCAGCCGCCGACCAGGCCGACCAGCACCTCGTGGCCGCGGCGGGCCTGGTGCGCGATCCGCTCGTACTGGACGGCCTCGGCGCGCTCGGCCTCCTCGTCGTAGTCGCGGCTGCGGGTGCGGGTCTGGCCGGGGGCGCTGAAGCCGACCGGCAGCCGGGCGAAGCGGGCGGAGAGGCTCGGCAGGAAGCCGACCACGGCGACGGCGGCGACGCCGGTGACGGCGGCGATGTGCCCGGCCGGGGTCTGCGGCAGCAGGACGGCCGCGAAGGTGGCGAGCGCGCCGGCGGTGGAGACCAGGGCGGCGGCGACGAACACCGCGTCCTTCTCCGGCAGCAGGCCCGCCAGCAGCACGGAGACCACCAGGACGGCGACGCAGCCGGCCAGGAACTGGAGCCGGCCGGGGCCGTCCCCCGGGTGGGCGACGGCGATGAGGCCGCTGCCGCCGATCATGGCGTGCGGCAGCGCGCCGAGGCCGAGCGCGACGGCCGCGTGGGCGTCCCGGTAGACCCGGGCGCGCACCCCGGCGAGCGCCGTGAGCACGACGGCGGTGACGCCGGCCAGGACACCGGGCAGGCCGTGCATGTCGTGGCGCAGGTCGGAGAACCAGAGCGCGAAGCCGAGCAGGGTGAGCAGCACCCCGGCGCCGATCAGGCCGAAGCCGCGCATCAGCTCGGCGGTCCAGAACCGGCGGTCGGCCTCGACGGCGCTGGCGATCGCGTCGGCGACGTCGTCGTAGACGGCCGGCGGGAGCGACTCGGCGAACGGGCGCAGCGCCAGCAGGTCGCCGTCGCGGACCTGCTGGGCGGCCAGCGGCAGCCCGCTGTCGAGCACCGTGCCGTCGCGGCGGACCAGGTGGAAGCCGGTGGGGGTGCCGTCGGGCTGGCTCTGGTTGGCCAGGCGCAGCACTTCGGGGTAGACGTCCGCGAGCGGGACGTCCTCGGGCAGGGCGACGTCGATCCGGCGGTCCGGGGCGACGACGGTCACCCGGCAGTAGCCCGTCGCGGCGGCGCTCATGCGTCCACCTCGCTGCGCTCGCCCATGAGGGCACCCACCTCGATCCTTCGACGCACTTGGCGCTCCCCCTTGTTGACGGTGCCGAGGCACGGCGGCGCTCGGTGTTGCTGTGGAACCGGCCCGGCCGGGCCGCGAGTTGGCGCGGCGTTACCCTACCCGTTCGGTTCGTGTCCGCTGCCGGTGCGTACCGGGCCCTGGCGGGCGGTGCGGGGGCGACCGTTAGGATCGGCGCCTGCGCAAAGGTACGGGGGCTGCGCTGGGTGGGGCGTCCTCAGCCACCGGATTCCCGTACGGACCGTACGCAATCGCGTGAGGGCTGATACCGAAGTGATCGATCGACGCCGCGGGGTGGATGACACATGGGTGTGATCACGGTCAAGCGACCGGCCAGGGCGTACCCGCCCACCGTGCCGGACGAACCGGTGGAGCTGGTCAGCCCGCCCGAACTGCCCCGGCAGGGCGGCGAGGACTGGCTGATGAGCATCCTGCCGATGATGGGCATGGGTGGATCGGCGGTGTTCTTCTTCTCGCCGGGGGCCGCGGCGCCGATGAAGATCATGGGCGGTCTGATGATCGCCTCGACGCTCGGCATGGTGCTGGCGCAGATCGTCCGGGCCCGCAAGGGCGGTTCGACCGCGATGGCGGACGAGCGGCGCGACTACCTGAAGTACCTCCAGCAGACCCGCCGCCAGGTGCGCCGCACGGCGGAGCGCCAGCGCGGCGCGCTGCTGTTCCTGAACCCTGCGCCGGACCAGCTCTGGTCGATCGTCGAGGACGGCCGGCGGCTGTGGGAACGGCGGACCGGGGACGGCGACTTCGCGCAGATCCGGGTGGGCCTCGGGCCGGTGCAGCTGTCCACGCCGCTGGTGGCGCCGCAGACCGCGCCGATGGACGAGCTGGAGCCGCTGTCGGCGGCCGCGATGCACTCCTTCCTGAAGGCCCACGGCACCCTCCAGGACCTGCCCCTGGCGGTCTCGCTGCGGGCGTTCTACCACATCACGGTGTGCGGGGACCCGGACTCGGTGTACGGGAACGTGCGCGCGATGATCGCCCAGCTGACCACCCTGCACTCGCCGGACGACCTGATGGTCGCGGTCGCGGCCGCGCCCGGTGCGGCCGACGAGTGGGAGTGGACCAAGTGGCTCCCGCACAACCAGCACCGCAAGGAGGCCGACGGCGCGGGCTCGCGCCGGCTGTTCGCGAGCGACCTGGGCGACCTGGAGTACCTGCTCCAGGACGAACTGGCCGGCCGCCAGCGCTTCGTGCGGGAGGTGGCGCCGCCGTCCGACCAGCCGCACCTGGTGGTCGTCATGGACGGCGCCGGGGTGCCGCACGAATCGCTGCTGGCGAGCCCGGAGGGCGTGCAGGGCGTGACGGTCATCGAGGTGGTGCCGGGCGAGGTCGACGAGCCCAGCGGGCACCTGATGGTGACGGTCGGCGCCGAGGAGCTGGTGCTGCGCTCGGCCTCCGGCGCGACGTACACCGGCAAGCCCGACCTGCTGTCGGTGTGGCAGTCCGAGGCGCTGGCCCGCCAGTTGGCGCCGTACCGGATCTCGGCCGGCGGGGACGACGAGCCGCTGCTGTCCAACCTCGACTTCACCGACATGATGGGCTCGGGCGACCCGGGCTCCTTCGACGTGGCCCGCAGCTGGCGCCCGCGCGCCCAGCACGAGCGGATGCGGGTGCCGATCGGCGTCGGCGCCAACGGCGAGCACGTCTACCTGGACATCAAGGAGGCCGCGCTGGAGGGCATGGGCCCGCACGGCCTGTGCGTGGGCGCGACCGGTTCCGGCAAGTCTGAGCTGCTGCGCACGCTGGTGCTGGCACTGGCGATGACCCACTCCTCGGAGATCCTGAACTTCGTCCTCGCCGACTTCAAGGGCGGTGCGACCTTCTCCGGCATGGCGGACATGCCGCACACCTCCGCGGTGATCACCAACCTGGAGGGCGAGCTCACCCTGGTCGACCGCATGCGCGACGCGATCGAGGGCGAGCTGCACCGCCGCCAGGAGCTGCTGCGCTCGGCGGGCAACTACGCCAACATCCACGAGTACGAGCGGGCCCGGGCGGCCGGCGCGGCACTGGACCCGCTGCCCTCGCTCGTTCTGATCATCGACGAGTTCTCCGAACTCCTCACCGCCAAGCCCGACTTCATCGAGATGTTCATCCAGATCGGCCGGATCGGCCGCTCGCTGGGCGTGCACCTGCTGCTGGCCTCGCAGCGCCTGGAGGAGGGCAAGCTGCGCGGCCTGGACACCTACCTGTCGTACCGGATCGGTCTGCGCACCTTCTCGGCCGCGGAGTCCCGGGCGGCGATCGGCGTACCGGACGCCTACCACCTGCCGCCGGTGCCGGGCGTCGGCTACCTCAAGTTCGGCGAGGACGTGATGGACCGGTTCAAGGCCGCCTACGTCTCGGGGCCGTACCGGGCGCCGGGGCAGCAGCGGTCGACCGGCGGGCGGCGGGTCAACGCGCGCCCGGTGGAGTTCACCGCGGCCTTCGTGGACCTGCCGGACCCGGTGGAGGAGGAGGTCGCGCCGCAGGCCCCGGAGCAGGACGACGCCCTGGTGGACACCGTGCTGGACGTGTTCGTCCAGCGGATGGCCGGCCAGGGCCCGGCCGCGCACCAGGTGTGGCTGCCGCCGCTGGAAGAGGCGCCGAGCACGGACCACCTGCTGCCGCCGCTGCAGGTCGTGCCGGAGCGCGGACTGACCGCGCCCGGTTACCCGGCGGGCCGGCTGCGGGTGCCGATCGGCATCGTCGACAAGCCGCGCGAGCAGAAGACGGACATCCTGGAGGTCGACTACGCGGGGGCGGCCGGCCACGGCCTGATCGTGGGCGGCCCGCGCTCCGGCAAGTCCACCGTGGTGCGCACCACGGTGGCCTCGTTCGGCCTCACCCACACCCCGCTGGAGGTGCAGTTCTACCTGCTCGACTTCGGCGCGGGCAGCTTCCAGTCGCTCGCCGGGCTGCCGCACGTCGGCGGGGTGGCCGGGCGCCTGGACGTGGACAAGGTGCGCCGGATGGTCTCCGAGGTGCACGGGGTGCTCAACCGGCGCGAGGAGCTGTTCCGGGCCGCCGGGATCGACACCATCGGCACCTACCGGGCCCGCAGAGCGGCCGGCCAGCTGCCGGACGAGGCCTTCGGCGACGTCTTCCTGGTGATCGACGGCTGGAACACCTTCAAGCAGGAGTTCGAGGGCCTGGAGCCGGTGATCGGCGACATCGCCCAGCGCGGCCTCGGCTACGGCGTGCACCTGGTCATCACCGCGGCCCGGTACGCCGAGGTGCGCCCGGCACTGAAGGACCTGCTGCAGAACCGCACCGAGCTGAAGCTCGGTGACGCGATGGAGTCCGAGGTCGACCGCCGCGTGGCGCAGAACGTCCCGCCGCTGGCCGGGCGCGGCATCACCCCGGAACGGCTGCACTTCCTGTCCGGCCTGCCGCGCCTGGACGGCTCCTCCTCGGTGGACGACCTGCAGACCGGGGTGGCCGGGCTGGTCAGCGCCGTCGACGGGGCCTGGACCGGCCCGCGCGCCCCGCAGGTGCGGATGCTGCCGGCCGTGCTGGACGGCCACTCGCTGCCGAAGGGCTTCGAGCACCCGGAGCGCGGCGTCGCCTTCGGCGTGGACGAGGCGGAGCTGGCGCCGGTCTTCGTCAACTTCGAGACCGACCCGCTGTTCATCGTCTTCGGCGACACCGAGTCCGGTAAGTCGGCGGTGCTACGGATGCTGATCAAGCAGATCACCGAGCGCTACACCCCGGACCAGGCGGGCATCGTGGTCGGCGACTACCGGCGCGCGCTGCTCGGCACCGTGCCGCCGGAGTACCTGGTGGAGTACGCGGCCGCGCAGCCGGCCATGGCGGCCATCGTCGACATGCTGCGCGGCGCCTGCTCGCGCCGCCTGCCGGGCCCGGACGTGACCGCCGAGCAGCTGCGCAACCGCAGCTGGTACAGCGGCAAGGACATGTTCGTGATCGTCGACGACTACGAGCTGGTGTCGACGAGCTCGGGCAACCCGCTGGCCCCGCTGGCCGAGTTCCTGCCGTTCGCCCGCGACATCGGCCTGCGGGTGATCGTGGCCCGCAGTGCGGGCGGCGCCGGCCGCTCGCTGTACGAGCCGGTGCTGCAGCGGATGCGCGAGCTCGGCGGCCAGGGCGTGATCCTCTCCGGCAACCGGGACGAGGGCGCGCTGCTGGGGACGGTCAAGCCGCAGGCGCTGCCGCCGGGCCGGGGCGTCTACGTGTCACGCCGGGTGACCAGCGGGCAGATGGTCCAGACGGGCTGGCTGCCGGTGGCGTAGCCGCGCCGGCCGTCACGGACGGTGAGCGAAGGGGTCGGACCCGTGGGGTCCGGCCCCTTCGGCGTCCCAGGTTCCGAAACGTTACCTGCCACTTTCCGGGCGAGGGCTGCGGTTCCCGCACCCGGCCGGAGAGTTGCCGGGCGCTTCGGGGGCACCTGGCGTGTCGCCGTCCATCCGGAGCATGGCCTTTGAATCACGCTGCTCCCCCTTTGTTCACCTTCGATTCAATTGCAATGTGGCCGAGGTAACAAGTCGGACAAAGCTCGCAATGACCGAAAGTGATCATCGGATCGCATGTCCGTGCCGCCCACCGCAACGGATTCCGAAGCAGTTCCGGCGTTGACGCAATCAATACGCCCAAGGTTCCATGGCGGCCAGGGAGCGACTGGAACCGGACACCGAGCAACCAGCCAGCGGAGGCGATACCGCTCCCACTCCAGCACCGCAGAGCCGATCGGAAGCCACATGACCGACACGCTTCGTCCGCCACAGAACGTAGCCGCCCCGGCGGCCGAGGCGGCCGCGCCCCAGCAGCTCAAGCGCTCGATCGGCGTGGTGGGCGGCACCCTGCTCACGCTGTCCTGCGTCACGCCCGCCTCGACGCTCTTCGTGATCGTGCCGGAACTGTTCTCCAGCATCGGCAGCGCCACCGCGCTGGCCATCGCGATCGGCACCGTACTCTGCGTCGCGGTCGCGTTCTGCTACTCCGAGCTCGGCACCCTGATCCCCAGCGCCGGCGGCGAGTACGCGATGGTCGGCACCCTCGCCGGACGGCTGATGGGCTGGCTGGTCTTCGTGCTCTCGCTGATCGTGGTGATGATCGTCCCGTCGGTCATCGCCCTCGGCACCGCCGACTACCTCGCCCCCGTCCTGCACCTGGACAAGGCCATGACCGGCGCCGCCGTGATGCTGGCCGCCACCCTGGCCGGCCTGCTCGACCTGCGCGCCAACGCCTGGATCACCGGCATCTTCCTGGTCCTGGAGGTCATCGCGGCCGGCGTGGTCTCGGTGCTCGGCTTCGCCCACACCAACAGCGGGGCCCCCAGCCTGCTGCACGGCGTGGTCACCGGGGACAACGGCGCCACCACCACGGTCAGCGTGGGCGCCATCGTCGGCGCGCTCGGCATCGCCCTGTTCATCACCCAGGGCTTCTCCACCGCGGTCTACCTGTCGGAGGAGCTGGAGAACCCCCGCCGCAACGTCTCGCGCACCGTGCTGTGGACGCTCGGCATCTCCTCGGCCATCATCCTGGTCCCGGTCGTCGCCATCACCATGGGCGCCCCCGACCTCCAGACCCTGTCCGCCGGCGACATCTCCGGCATGGTCACCGCCTGGAGCAACTCCGCGGTCGGCACCTTCATCAGCCTCTGCGTCGCGCTGGCCATCATCAACGCCGGCATCGTCATGGTCATCCAGAACTCCCGGGTGCTGTTCGCCTCCGCCCGTGACAAGGCCTGGCCGGAGCCGGTCAACAAGGCCTTCGGCACCCTCGGCCGCTTCGGCTCGCCGTGGATCGCCACCCTGGCGGTCGGCCTGCCCGGCGCCGCGCTCTGCTTCGTCAAGGGCGAACTGCTGAGCAACATCACCGGCGTCGCCGTCACCGGGATGTACCTGCTGGTCGCGATCGCCGCGCTGCTCTCCCGCCGCGCCCACCACAAGCACGCCGCCGCCTGGCGGATGCCGCTGTGGCCGGCCGTCCCGGTCGTGCTGATCGCCGTCCTGGTCTACGTCATGACCAAGCTGGACACCGAGCCCCTGCTGTGGACCGGCGGCATCACCGCCGCCGCCACCCTCTACTGGCTGTTCTACCTGCGCCCCCGGCAGGACACCCGCTGGGTGATCAGCCTCCCCGAGGACCAGCAGGACTGACCCCCACCCCTCCCCCACACGGCGGTGCCCCGGGCCTCCCCCAGCCCGGGGCACCGCCGTCTCCCGCTACTTCCGGGGCTTCCACTGCGGGCTGGTGGCGATCGCCCGCAGCTCCGCCGCGGTCATCAGCGGATCGCCCTTCGACGCCAGCGTGACCAGGACCTCCATGCCGTCCGGCCGCATCGCGTCCACGACCAGCACTCCCTTCGGGGCGCTGGCCACCGCGCCGCGCACGAGGAGCTTCGTCCCGTCCGGCAGAGTCTCCGCGTCCTGGTACGACTCCGGTCCCGGCCGGTCGTCGGGGGCCTTCGCCCAGTTCTCGACCGTCAGCGTCAGGGTCCCGGTCCGCCCGCCCCCGGCCAGCTCGAAGTCCGCCCGCAGCTCCCGGCTCCTGCGGTCGGTCACGGTCACCCCGGAGGGCAACAGCCCGGTCAGGACGGTCTCGCGGTCCTGCAGCGACAGGCCCGGGTCGATCGCCTCGGTGTCGACGCCGTCGAACTTGAGGGCCGCGACGACCCGGTCCCAGGACTTGTCCGTGACGACGGCCTTCAGCTGGTCCAGCGTGAGCGGCGGGTTGGGCCGGCTGTCCGGCGCGTCCTTCTCCTGGGGGGAGTTCCACTCGCTGAAGCCGATCAGCCCGCCGTCCGGACGGGCCACCGAGGCGCGCCACTCCTTGGTGGTGGCCCGGTGGTCCGGATACTCGTAGCCCTGGGTGAGCATGAGCTTCGATCCGTCCGGCAGGACGGTGACGGTGCAGGAGTCCATCGAGGCGATCTTGAGGTTCGTCGGGCAGGTCTGCGGCTGGACGTCCTTGGGGCGGTGCTTCTGGATGCTGAGGCCCATCAGCGACCGCCCCTGGCCATCGTCGAAGACCAGGTTGGCGTCCGCGTAACTCCCCCTGTTCTCGTCGGTTCCGTGCCCCTTCGCGTCGGACACCTGGCCCTTGGGCAGCAGTGCCCGGAAGGTGGCCACCACCTCGTCGCCGGAGACCACCGTCGGAGCGGAGGACTTCACCGAGGTCGGGGTGGCCGCGGCGGCGGCGCTGCCGGTGGCGTCGGGCGTGGTGGCGTCGGACGTGGTGGCGTCGGGGGTGGCGCCCGCCGGGGCGGAGGCCGCGCTCACCGTGCCCGCGTCCTTGCCGGCCGGGGCGCCCAGGAACACCGCGCCGGTGCCCACCAGGGCCAGGGCGGCCGCACCGCCCACCACGGCGGCGGTCGAGCGGCGGCGCCAGCGGCGGCGGCCGCGCCGGTAGCCGCCCGCGACCAGGTCTGCCTGTTCGGTACGGAAGCCTTCGCCCGTACGGGTGAGGGCGTAGAGAAGATCGTCCTCGAACTTGTCCGGTTCGGACATGGGTGTTCACCGTCTCCTTGCGTCGCGGGTTGCGGGAAGTGCCGTGTCACGGACGGCGGGAAGCGCCGCACGGCCGGGCGCCCGCCGGCCTCAGCGGGCGGCGAGCTCGGTCAGCGAGTCGCCCAGCAGGGCGCGCAGCCGGTTCAGGGCCCTGGTGGTGCGAGTGCGGACGGCGCCGGAGGAGACCCGCATCGCCTCGGCGGTCTCCTCGACGCTGCGGTCCTCCCAGTAGCGCAGCACCAGAACCGCGCGGTCCTTGGGCGGCATCCGGCCGAGCGCGTCGAGGAGGGTCAGCCGCAGGGTGCTGTCGGTGTCGCGTCCCGCCGGCTCCGGCAGGACGTCACTGGGACGCTCGCCGCTGGAACGGCGGCGCTGCTGGGCGAGGAAGATGCGCACCATGACGGTGTGGGTGTAGGCCGCCGGGTTGTCGATCCGGCCCCGGCCGGTGAAGGCGCTGCGCCGCCACAGCACGTACATCCGGCTGAGGGCCTCCTGCACGAGGTCCTCGGCGTAGTGGGTGTCGCCGCTGGTGAGCAGGCAGGCCGAGCGGTACAGGTGGCCGGTGCGGCCGGAGACGAGTTCCAGGAACTCCGCGTCCTTGGCCTCCCGGCCCGCCCCGATCCACCCCATGCGCCCTGCCCCCCGCGGTCCGCCCTCCCTGACACTTCATCGATGCGGCGGGCGGGCGGCGGTGTTACAGGGGTCCCGGCGGATTTTCGGTGAGCCGGGCCCGCGCCGGGCGCCGGGCGGGCATCGGTGGGGAGTCGGCCGGGCGCCGGCCGGGCCTCAGTCGGCGGACTTGCGCCGGTGGTCGCGCAGCACCACGCCGCCGCCGATCAGCAGGGCCACCAGCAGCGCGCCGACGCCCACGACGTACGTCGCGGTACGGCCGTCGCGGTCGGCCTGGGTCTCGCCGAGGCCCACCGGACGCGGCACGATCGGCGCGGCGGCGAGCTGCACCGGGGCGTCCGGGACGGGCGCGTAGGGCGCGTCCTCAGGAGCCTTGGTGACGGCCTTGACCGGGTCCACCACACCCCAGCCGATGAACTTGTCCGGCTCGCGCTGGGTCCGCTGCGCGGTCTGCTCGATCCAGGCCCGCACCTGGGCCGCCTTCCAGTTCGGGTGGGCGCTCCTCAGCAGCGCGGCGAGGCCGGAGACGTACGGGGCGGCGAAGCTGGTGCCGTTGTCCACGCACTGGCCGCTCCCCGGCACGGTGGACAGCATGTCGACACCGGGCGCGGCGACCTTCACGAAGCTGCCGTACTGGGAGAACGGCGCGCGCTCGTTGTTGCGGTCGGAGGCGCCGACGGCCAGCACGGTCGGGAAGGCGCCCGGGTAGGTGTCGCCCTCCTTGCCGTCGTTCCCGGTGGAGGCGACCACCACGACGTTGCGCGACTCCGCGTACTCGACGGCGGCCTTCAGGTCCTGGTACCCGCCGAAGCGGGCGTCGCCCGCACCGCGCACGTCCTGGGAGATGTTGATGACCCCGGCGCCCTTGTCGACCGCTTCCCTGATCGCCTGGACCAGGGTGGAGACGTCGCCGTTTCCGTCGCTGTCGTTCTGCCGGATCGAGAGGATCTGGGCGTCGGGAGCAAGTCCGACGAAGCCGGTCTGCGGCCTGACCCGGGCGGCGATGATGCCGGCCACCTTGGTGCCGTGACCGACCGGGTCCTCGACGGACGCGCCCTTGACCGGCTCCTTGGTCTCCCGGTTGACCAGCAGGTTGGAGCCCGCCTGGAGCTTGTCGACCGACTTCTGACCGGAGGAGTCGGCCGGGACCTGACCCGCCAACTGCGGGTTTCCCAGGTCGACCCCGGTGTCGATGACCGCGACCTTCACGCCCGCGCCGGTGGTCTTCCCGCCCTGCCACAGCTCGTTGAGCAGCAGTCGCTGGAGCGACCACGGCACAGTCGGCACATCGGGCGCGTTCTTGGGGCAGTCGCCGGCCGCGGCCAGCGCGGGCCCGCCCTCGGCGTACGCCGGGGCGGCGAGCGGGCCACCCAGCACCGTGAGCGCGGCGATCGCCGCGGCCGCCTTCCGGTACCCGTGTCGGGACACCCTGCCACCCCTCATGTCGTTCACCCGTGCCGCGCGTCGGGGGCGGGTGCCCGGAATCCGGGTACCCGCCCCCTGCCGTTCCTCAAGGAACCCGAACGTCAGCCCCAGAGCTTGGCGTTGGCGTCCTCGGTCGTCCGGTAGCTCTGCGCGGCGTTCTCCAGCGAGGTCGCGATCTGCGCGCAGGCCTGCTGGAGGTCGTTGGCCTTGGCGTCCCACTTGGCCTGGTGGGCCTGGTAGCCCTGCTGGGCGGCACCCTGCCAGCTGGTGGCGATGCGGGTGACGTTGCCCTTGAGGTCGTTCAGCAGGTGGTCGATGCGGCTCGCCGAGGCCTTGACCTCCTCGGCCGCCTGGTGAACGGTCTGGAAGTTGACGAGAATGTGGTCGGACACGTTGTCTCCCTTGACGAGGGTGCGGAGCGCCGCGCGGTCAGTGGCGGACGCTCCGCAGAGCGGTGGAGCGGGGCAGAACGGCGGTCGGCGCGGGTGCGTCGATCAGCGCGAGTGCGGTGATCAGCCCTGGGCCGAGGAGAACATCGCCTTCTGCTCCTCTTCGGTGCTCGCGTAGTGCTTGGTGGTCAGCTCGATCGCGTGCTTGATCGCGTTCAGCGATTCCTTGAGCGCCGCGATGTCCTCGTTGACCCGGTTCTGCAGGCTCGTGTAGGCCGTCGCGGCCGTGCCCTGCCAACCGCCGGTGATGCCGGAGACCGTGCTGATCAGCTTGTTCTTCTCAGCCTCGATCTTGCCGATGGCCTCTTCGATCTGCTTGGCGAATGCCAGCATCTCCTGCGCGGTCATCGTGAACTGACCCTGAGCCATGCTCCACCGTCCCCCATGAGACAACATTTGCGTGTACGGAGGGCCCTGCGGGCCGACCGCCGCCATCACCGGTGTGATGTCCAGCAGCACTGTAGTCGGCACACGCAGCTCGCCCAACATCGATCACCGAGTAGTTACCAGACCATGACACTGAGGCCAATTCGGTTGCCGCGCTTGGCCCGTCAGGCGTTCTGCGGCTGAACGGCGCCCGCCGCCGTCAACGGCGGGCCGGCCGGCACCAGGTTCGACCACTCCTTCGGCACCGGCAGCGGCCGGACCCCCTGGTAGCCCAACCGGGCCTGGTTGCCGCCGGGTTCCTCCGGCTGCTGGCCGGAACCCTGGGCGGTGGCCCCGGGGGTCGGCGTGGCACCGGCCGACGGGGTCGGCGGCTTCGGGGTGCCGCTCTGGCCGGGCTGGGGCGAGGCGCCGGGGCGCGGACCGCCGTCGCCGTTGGACGGGACGGAGTAGCGCAACCCCGTCTCGGTGATCAGGAAGTCGGTTCCGGAGCCGGCGGCCGAGTGGTCCAGCGAGCGGTAGAACAGACCGTGACCGGGGGTCACGTACGCCGCCCCGGCTCCGTTGTTGTACGGCGCGGGGTACGAAGTCCCGGCCCAGACACTGCGCTTGGCCGTGGCGCCGTCCTCGGCGACGCCGTCGTAGGTGCTGCACACGACCATCCGGGCGTCCTGGCGGTCCTGTTGGTTGTTCACCGGCGCGCCGGTCTTCAACGGCCAGTCCGCCACGGTGCCCTTCAGCGGTGCGTCGACGCCCCACTGGGCGTTGTCGGCCGGGGTCATCTCGTCGCTGCGCGGCTTCTTGTCCTGGTCGTACTTGTAGAGCATCTGGAACGCCGGGTTCTGCCGGATCAGGTCCGCCTGGAACGGCGTGACCAGGTACAGCTGCTCCTTGCCGACCACGTAGTGGCGGTCCTGGTAGTGCACCAGCCGGCCGACCCGGCGGTCGGCCTGGTTGCTCAGCTCCACCTTGGAGTTGGCGCCCTGGCTGTCGGCGACCCCGTCGACCTGCGGGAAGGTGACCGGGGTGGCGTCCACCAGGGTCTCCAGCCAGTCCCGCTTGACCCGCTGCGGCACCGCGTTGGGCCCGAACACCGCGGTGATCAGCGCCTTGCGCTCCCTGTCGTCCGACTGCGGGGAGCCGATCAGGTGCCTGCGGCCCTGCGCGTCCACCAGGTACACCGCCGCACCCGCGGCGGCCGGCTGACCCGGCACCGGCGCGGCCGAGACCTGCTGCTCGTCGGCCTGCTGCACCAGCAGCAGCTGGTCCGGGCCGAGCATCCGGTCCTTGGCCGCCAGCGCCGTCGCGTCCACGCCGGCCGCCACGAACACCGCCTGGTTGACGGTCTCCTGCTTGTCGTCCGAGCCCGGACGGTCGCACACCGCCCACTTCATCGGCTTGCTCGCGTTGTCCGTGGTCGGCAGCTTGTCCGGCGCGTACGGGATGCCGATCGTCGGCCCGTGGTTCGGGTACCGGTCGAGCACCCCGTCGTCCACCACCACGACCTTGGCGCCCGCGGGCAGCACCAGCCGCGCCGAGGACATGTTGAGCACCTGGTGCAGCCGCTTGGTCTTCTGGTCCTGGTCGATGAGCACCACGTACCGGGTCGTCGACTGCTTGCCCTGGATGATGTTCTTGCCGTCGTCCCACTTCACCGGCGCGCTCGGCTTGAAGACCCCCCAGAGCCCGAACCCGGCCACGAACACCGCCCCGGCCAGCACACTCGGCAGCACCGCCTTCACCGGACGCGGCGCGTCCTCGTCACTGCCGCCGCCGGCGGGCAGCAGGAAGGCGCCCACCGTGCGCTTGCGGGCGAAGGTGTACGCGTTCAGCTCGTCCCGGCGCGATGCCATACCTCGTCGTCCCCCTTGTCAGACGTTGTCGGGCGTTGTCAGACCGACCGGCCCCGTGGTCACCCGCCGGGCACGAACCGGCGCGAACCCTCTACGATGCGGCAGCAGACGGTGAGTACGGTACGGGTACGGTCCGCGACACAGCCAGCCGGGCCGCGACAACGGATCAGAGAGGGCCACCGGGGGATGCCAAGCCAGACCGCTCCAGGACGCCGCCGCAGTGCGGGCGGCGGGAGGCCGCGCCGGTCCGGCCGGGCGCAGCACAGCGCACCGGCGAACGAGACGGGACCGGGGACCGGGACCGCCGGACCGCAGCCGACCGGCAGCCGGGGCGGCGGGGCCGTCCAGGTCCGGGTCAACCCCCGACCGGGGCTGCTCGCAGGGCGGTTGAAGCTCCAACAGCTCGTCCTGGTCGAGGTCGCGGCGGCCCTGGTCGCGGTCGGCTGGACGATCAGCCGCCCGGTCGCGGCCGGCTTCGGCGCGGTCGCGCTGGTACTGCTCGTGCTCGCGCTCGTCCCGGTGCGCGGCCGCACCGTCCCGGAACTGCTGCGGGTCCGCGCCGCCCTCAAGTCCCGCCGCAAGCAGGCCAGGACGCTGCTGCCGCCGGCCGGCACCGACCCGGCGCTGGCGCCGGCGCTGGAGCTCGAACCGGGGCTGCGCACCTGCACCCACGCCACCGAGGCCGAGTTCGGCGGCCGCCCGGTCCGCCGGGAGACCGGCATGGTCGGCGACGGGACCTTCCTCAGCTCGGTGCTGCTCGTCCAGGCCAAGGACCAGCCGCTGCGCCCGGTGCGCACCGCCCTGCCGCTGCCGCTGGACGTGATCTGCTCGGCGCTCACGGTGGACGACATCACCCTGGAGTCGGTGCAGCTCGTCCAGCACACCCAGCCCGCCCCGGCCCAGCACCTGCCCGAGCAGTCGCTGGCCGCCCGCGCCTACCGCGAACTGCCGGACGGCACCGCCACCCCCGGGCTGCGGCTGACCTGGATCGCGCTCAAGCTCGACCCGGAACGCGCGGCGACCGCCGTCCGGGCCCGCGGCGGCGGCGAGGAGGGCGCCCGCAAGGCGCTGCAGCGGGTCACCGACCAGCTGGCCGGCCGGCTCAACAGCGCCGGCTTCAACGCGACCGTGCTCGACGAGCGCGAGCTGATCGCCGCACTGGCCATCGCCACCTGCGCCAACCCGATCGCGGTGGCGGGCCGTCAGGGCACCGGCAGCGGCGGCGGCACCACCCGCCGCACCCAGGAGGGCAACCGGTTCTGGCGGATCGACGACCGCTGGCACACCACGTACTGGATCTCCCGCTGGCCGCAGCTGAGCCGCCCCGGCGGCGCCCCCGGCCGGGTCGCCGCGCCGGACCTGGTCAACCTGATCACCGGCTCCCCGGCCCTCGCCAGCACCTTCAGCCTGACCGCCGGACACGGCACCGGCGGCTCGGTGACGGTCAGCGGGCACGTGCGGGTGACCGGCCGCAACGAGAGCGAGGTCGGCCAGATCGGCCGCCAGGTGGAGAGCCGCGCCCAGAGCACCGGGCTCGGCCTGGTCCGGCTCGACCTGGAGCAGGCCCCCGGCATGCTCGCCACCCTGCCGCTCGGAGGGGCTTCCTGATGGCCTACCAGACCTACCCCACCGCCGGCCCGCAGCCCGGCGCCGAGCAGCGCCGGACCCGGCCGCGGATCCTGCCCGGCTTCGGGCTGCGCGGCCCGCGCCGGGAGAAGCACGTGCTGGAGCCGGCCGACCTCGCGTCGCTGGCCTTCCCGGTCGGCGACGACGGCGTGGTGATCGGCGTCGACCCGCAGGGGCTGCCCGCGGTGCTCGGCCTGTTCCGCCCGACCTCGTACGACCTGGTGCTGGTCGGCGGCATGTGGACGGCGCAGGTCATCGCGCTGCGGGCGGCCGCGATCGGCGCCCGCGTCGCGGTGGAGACCGCCCGCGGACAGCTGTGGGGTCCGATGGCCCAGGCGGCCGGCGGCGGCCAGCCGTGCGTGACGGTCCACCAGGTCGGCCGGCTCGGCCCGCAGGGCGCCTCGGTGGCCTCGCCGGTGCTGGTGGTGCGCGACCTCGGCGCCCGCCCGCCGCGCAGCCGGCTCTCCGCCGCCCCCTGGCAGACCACCCTGACCCTGCTGCCCTACCTGGGCCCGAACGCCTCCCGGGTGCTGAACGCGGCCGACCTGGTCGGCGTGCAGCGGATCTCGCCGCAGGAGGCGGAACTGACCGGCCGGATCCTGTCGCTGCCGCCGGAGGACGTGGCCGCCCTGCCCACCCTCGGCGACGACCTGACCCTGTGGGCCACCAGGATGCGCCGCCAGTACGTACGGGCCGTGGCCGGGCAGGCCGAACAGCAGGTGCTCGGCGGGCCGCGCCGGATGGACTGAGCGCCGGCCCGCCGCACCGGGCGGGCCGGCGGGGATGCGAAGCCGCCTTCAACGGGGGTTGCCGTACGGCCTAGTCTTTGATGTGGCAACGGCACCGCTGAGAAAGCGGCGGCGAACACGAGGGAGCCAGAGTGAGCAGCGATCGGGACGGCGTCTACGTCGGCGACAACGCGGCGGAGGACGACGACGACTGGTCGGACGCGCCTGACTACACTCCCCCGTCCTGGTACGTCCAGACCGAGCCCGCGGCGGCCGCGAACGCACCGGCGGCGGGCACTCCGGCTCCGAACGCACCGACTCCGAACGCACCGGCGGCGGGCGCTCCGACGGCTCCGGGCGCTGCCGCCGCGCCCGCGGCACCCGGTGCCCCGACGCCCGCCGCTGCTCCGGCGCAGGCCCAGCAGGCCCAGGCCCCCCTGCCCGCTCCGGCGCAGCAGCAGGCCGAGGCTCCGGCGCCCGGCCAGGCCGCGCCCCCGGCGGCCGAGGCCGTGCCGGCCGCGGTCCGGGCTCCGGCACCCTCGCCGGCACCCGCTCCCGTGCCCGCGGCGCCCGCCCCGCCGGTGCAGGCCGAGGCGCAGCACGTCCCCTTCCCGGCGCCCTCCCCGACTCCGTCGGTCCCCGAGCAGCCGCAGCCCGGTGCCCCGGCGTGGGCGCTGCCGGAGGCCGCGGCGCAGCAGCCCGTCCCGCAGCCGTACCCGGTGCCGGCCGCCGCGACCGCGGTGCCGGGACAGCCCGTCCAGCCGGGCCAGCCGGGCCAGCCGGGCCAGCCGCAGAACTTCGCGCAGCCGCCGGTCCAGCCGGCCCCGCCGCAGCACCCCCAGGACCCCCAGGGCCCGGCGGCGGCCTGGGACCCGCAGGCCGCGTGGGCGGCCCAGCAGGCCCAGCAGGCCCAGCAAGCCCAGCAGGCCGCCGTCCCGCCGCAGCCCGGTCCGGTGCCGCAGCCCGGCCCGGTGGACCCGCGCCAGGGCGGCTGGCCGCAGCCCGCCGCGTACCAGCAGCCGGCCCAGCCGCAGCCCGGTCCGCAGGGCCAGCCCGGCCAGCCCGTGCCCGGCCAGCCCCAGCCGCAGCCGTGGCAGCAGCAACCGCAGGCCCCGCAGCCCAGCGCGTTCCAGCAGGCCGCCGCCCCGCAGCAGACGGCGCACGGCGCGCCGCTCGGCTACACCGCCGCCGTCGAGCTGTCCTCGGACCGGCTGCTGCGCAGCCAGCCCAAGCAGCAGCGCCAGCAGCCGCGCTTCCAGTTCGGCGGCAAGGCCGCGGCGGCCGAGAAGGCCCGCCGGCTGGAGATCATCCGCACCCCGGTGCTGAGCTGCTACCGGATCGCCGTGATCAGCCTCAAGGGCGGTGTCGGCAAGACCACGACCACCACCGCGCTCGGCGCGACCCTGGCCAGCGAGCGCCAGGACAAGGTGATCGCGATCGACGCCAACCCGGACGCGGGCACCCTGGGCCGCCGGGTCAAGCGCCAGACCGGCGCGACCATCCGCGACCTGGTGACGGCCATCCCGCACCTGCGCAGCTACATGGACATCCGTCAGTTCACCTCGCAGGACCTGAACTCGGGCCTGGAGATCCTGGCGAACGACGTCGACCCGGCGGTCTCGACCACCTTCAACGACTCGGACTACCGCCAGGTGATCGACGTGCTGGGCCGCCAGTACCCGATCATCCTGACCGACTCCGGCACCGGTCTGCTGTACAGCGCGATGCGCGGCGTGCTGGACCTGGCCGACCAGCTGATCATCGTCTCCACTCCCAGCGTGGACGGCGCCTCCAGCGCCTCGACCACCCTGGACTGGCTCTCCGCGCACGGTTACGCGGACCTGGTGCAGCGCAGCATCACGGTGGTCTCCGGGGTGCGCGAGACCAGCAAGATGATCAAGGTCGAGGACATCGTCGCGCACTTCCAGACCCGCTGCCGCGGCGTGGTCGTGGTGCCGTTCGACGAGAGCCTGGCGGCCGGTGCCGAGGTCAACCTCGACATGATGCGGCCCAAGGTCCGCGAGGCCTACTTCGATCTGGCCACCCTGGTCGGCGAGGACATCGTCCGGGCCCAGCAGGCCGCCGCCCAGCAGGCCGGCTGGCAGCAGCAGGCCCAGGCGCAGGCCCAGCCGGCCTACCAGCAGTCGAGCGGCCCGCAGCCGTACGCCGACCCGCAGCAGCAGCCCCAGCCGTACCCGCAGCAGGCCGGCCAGCCCGCCCCGGGGGCGCCGTGGGCCCCGCAGCCCGGCCAGGCCCCGCCGCCCCCGCCCGGGTACGGCTACCCGCAGCAGCCCGCTCCCGGGGCGCCCTGGGGGCAGCAGCCGGGACCGGGCTACGGCTACCCGCCGCAGGCGCCCCAGCAGTGAAACCGCGGAAGGGGCCCACCGACCTGGTGTCGGTGGGCCCCTTCCGGCGTTGCGGCGCTCAGAGGCCGTCGGTCAGCTCACGGGCCCGCTTGACGTCGTCGGCCATCCGGTCCAGCAGCGCGTCGATGGAGTCGAACTTCTCCATCCCCCGCAGGTAGGCCAGGAAGTCCACGGCCACGTGCATCCCGTACAGGTCCAGGCCGACCCGGTCGATGGCGTAGGCCTCCACGGTGCGGGCGGTGCCGTCGAAGGTCGGGTTGGTGCCGACCGAGATCGCCGCCGGCATCCGCTCGCCGTCCGCGGTCAGCCAGCCCGCGTACACGCCGTCGGCCGGGATCGCGCTGTGCGGCACGGTCTCGACGTTGGCCGTCGGGTAGCCCAGCTCGCGGCCGCGCTGCGCGCCGCGCACCACCACGCCCTCGACCCGGTGCGGGCGGCCCAGCACCTCGCCCGCGCCGGCCATGTCCCCGGTCTCGACCAGCCGGCGGGTCAGGCTGGAGGAGAACGGCTCGCCGGCCCCGGCCGTACCGCACACCTGGAGGTCGACCACCTCGACCTCGAAGTCGTCCGCCCGGCCCAGCTCGCCGAGCAGCGCGACGTTCCCGGCGGCCCGGTGGCCGAAGCGGAAGTTGGGGCCCTCGATGACGACCCGCGCGCGCAGCGCGTCCACCAGCACCTGCCGGACGAAGGTCTCCGGGGACTCCTGGGAGAACTCCGTGGTGAACGGCAGCACCAGCACCGCGTCCACGCCCAGCTCCGCGATCAGCTCGGCGCGGCGCGGGTGCGGCGCGAGCAGCGGCGGGTGGCTGCCCGGCCGGATGACCTCGCGCGGGTGCGGGTCGAAGGTCACCACGACCGCCGGGAGACCGAGTTCGCGGGCCCGCTCGACCGCCCGCCCGATGATCAGCTGATGCCCGCGGTGCACCCCGTCGAACGAGCCGATGGTGACGACGCTGCGTCCCCAGTCCCCGGGGATCTCCTCCAGGCCACGCCAGCGCTGCACCTGACCGCTCCTTGTTCCGTACGGCGCGTACCCTCTGTACGCTCAAACGCTCAAAACCCGAACCCCTATAGCGTGCCATGCGCCTGCCCCGGCTCAGGCACCGGAATACGGGTTGAGCCCGCCGAGGGCCCCGCCGCCCGCCCGGACACGGCCCGCTCGGCCTCGGCGGCGGCGTACTGAGGGTCCCGTCCGGCCGCCGTCAGGGCCCGCATCCGGGCCAGTCGGGGGCCGTCCGGGGCGGTCGGCGCGGCGCCGGACGGCCAGCGGGCGAGCAGCCGGGCGAAGGCCGCCGACCGCCCGGCGCAGCGCACCAGCAGCTCGTCCGCGCCCGGCAGCCCCGGGGTGGCCCGGGCCAGCACCGCCCGGGCCCGGGCGGGATTCTCGGCCGCGCAGTGCTCGGCTAGCCCTTCCACGGCCGTGGTCAGCACCACCGGGTCGGCCTCGGTGGCGAGCAGGGTGTCCAGCAGCTCGCAGCGCAGCGCGTCCGCCGCCGGGTCGGCCACCGGGACGGACAGCACCTCGGCGAACGGCCGCCGGACCTCCGCCCCGCGGGCGGCCAGCGCGACGCCGAGCAGCACCCGCAGCTCCAGCCGGTCGGCCGGGCCGACGGCGCCGGCGCGCCCCAGCCGGCGGCCGAGGTAGTCGACGGCTACCGGCCCGGCCGGCGCCGGGTCCGCCCGCAGCAGCCCGGCGGCCAGCTCGGCGCCCCGCCGCACGGCCGCCGGGGCGGTGGCGTCGGCGAGCACCCTCAGCGTCTCGGCGAGGGCCGCGCCGGGGCCGGCCGACCGGGCGGCGAACGCGGCCAGGACGGGCTCCGGGTCGCTCTCCAGGGCCGGGGCGAGCGCCCGCGGGGTGAGGAACGCGTCGCCACCGGCCCGGAGCCGGGCGAGGGCCGCCGGCAGGTACGCGGAGCGGGTCGCCGGGTCACCGACCAGCAGGGCCAGCGCGGCCCCGTGCAGGCCGGGCTCGTCCTCCCGGGCGAGCAGGGTCAGCGCGGTGTACCGCAGCAGCTCCGCCCCGGCACCGGAGGCGTACGGGGCGGTCCGCAGCGCGTGCACGGCGGCCGCGACGTGCCGTTCGGGCCGCCGGTCGTGGCTCCAGCGGTCCACCGCGCGGCAGAGCGCGGACGGCTCCTCGGCGGCGAGCACGGTCAGCAGCGCGTCCGCCCTCGGGTGCGCGGCCGCGGCCAGCGCGTCGGCCAGCTCGTCCAGGGCGAGCCGGCGGTGGGCGCGCAGCAGGTCGTGGGCGACGTCGGCGACGGTGCGGCCGGGGCGCCCCGGCAGGCCGCGCGCGTCCTCGAACCAGTCACAGAGCAGCGGGAACACCGCGACCGGGTCGGCGCGCAGCCGCTCGGCCACCGCGGCGAGGTAGCGCTGCCCGGGACCGTCGGCGGGCATCAGGCGGCGCAGCAGGTCGAGTTCGGCCTCGACGGGCAGGCCGAGGCCGGTCCAGAAGGCCGGGCCGAAGCGGCCGAGCCCGGCCGCCCGGAGCGCCGCCGTGCCCGCCGGGCCCGCCCGTTCGGCGATCCGGGACGCCAACTGGTCGAGCAGTGCCCGGTGTTCGGCCGGGTCCGGGCCGACGGTCAGACCGGCGGCAAGCAACCCGGCCGCCCACCAGGCGGGTTCACTGCCCGGCGGGCGGAGGTCCAGGGCGCGCCAGATCCGGTGCAGCCACGGGTCGAGGGCGCCGGCGCCCCAGGTCTCGGCCACCCGGCGCAGCGCGGCGACGACCGGGCCGATCCGGTGCCGGGGGACGGCGCTCGCCCCGGCGGCCGGCTCCCCCGCGCGGTGGCCGCCGGGCTCCTCCGGCTCGTCGGCCGGCCAGGGCGGGGTGTCCTCGGCCTCGCCGAGCAGCAGCCGCAGCGCCGCGTCCAGGTCCAGGTGCCGGCCCTGCAGCCAGTCCGCGAACTCCCCGTGCGCGAAGCGGAATCCGGGCCCGGCCGGGACGAACAGGCCCTCGGCGAGCACCGCCGTGGCCCAGCCGCCCTCGACCGGGAACAGCTCCTCGAAAACGGCGTGGTCCAGCCCGCCGTCCGACCGGCCGCCGAGCATCCGCCGGGCCGCCTCGTGCACCCGCCCGGCCACCGCCGCCGCGAGCCGGCGCACCCGCCGGTGCCGCGGCGTGCCGGGCCGCACCGCGCCCCGGCGGTGGGCGCCCGGGCGGCGCGGCCGAGCCTCCTCGGCCAGCCGCTGGGCCACCCGCAGGCAGCGCAGGTCCAGGAAGGCACCGAACAGGTCGCCCCGGCGCACCGGACCGTCGTGCAGCCCCTGGGCCCACAGCTCCCCGGCCAGCCGGACGGCCAGCGGGTGCCGGGCGTCCTCGGCGGCGGCCGGGTGCCCGGGGGGGAGCCCGTACCGGCGGCGCACCCGCTCGGCCGCCTCGGGGGGCAGCGGGCCGAGCCGCTGTCCGGCCAGGCTCGGCCCGCCGTGGCCGCGGCCGTCCATCCGCACGGTGGGGGCGCTGCCGAGGTCCCCGTGCGGGTGCGGCTCCTCCGTCCGGCGGGGGCCCGGGGTGCCGCTGCCCCAGGTCTCGGCCGCGAGCAGTTCCCACAGCTCCTCCCCGCAGGCCGTCACCAGCCGGGCCCCGCAGCCGGTCAGCCACTGGCCGGCGCCGCGCAGCCAGCGCGCGTCCACCGGCAGCGGGGCCTCCTCGGGGCCGTCCAGGACCACCAGCAGCGGCCGGCCGGCCGCCGCGCACAGCGCGGCCACCGGCTCGGGCGCGGGCGCCGGGGTGCCGAGTCCGGCCGCCGCGGCGGCCAGCGCCCGCTCCACCGGCTCGGCGAGCGACCGGTCGTCGGCGTGCAGGTCGGCGCCGCGCAGCCAGAGGGTGGGCAGCGGGTGGGCGCCGCCGTGGCGGCGGGCGGCCAGGGCGGCCAGTTCGGTGGTGCGCCCGCTGCCGGGGGCGCCGACCAGCACGGTGACGGTCGCGGCCGGAGCGTCCCCGGCCAGGCCGTCCGGCCGGTCCACCCGGTCGGCGGCCAGGTGGGCCACCCGGCCCGGCCCGGCACCGGCCGCCGTCACCTGGGCGGCGGTCAGCCGCAGCACCCCGGCCAGGTTGAGCGCCGGGCCGTAGCCGGGCACCGCGGCCGCGTTGCCCGCCAGCAGCCCGGCCAGCGCCTCGGCGCCGCCCGTCCCGTCCGACGGGCCCGCCCCCACCGCCACGGCCGGCAGCGCCCCGCCGTGCCGGGGCCCGCCCAGGGCGGGCGCGGCCAGGGCGACCACCGCCCCGCTGCGGGCGTCCAGCACCGGCGAGCCGGCCGGTACCGCGACCCCGCCGACCACCGGCACGTCCAGCAGCAGCACCCCGCCCAGCCGGTGCCCGCGGTACGCCGCCGCGGTGACCCCGAGCAGTCCGCAGCGCAGCACGACCACCCGGCCGTCCTCCCCCGCCAGCGCGGGCAGCAGCACCTCCCCCGCGGCCGCGGCGGGGGCCAGCGGCAGCGGCGGCACCGGCAGCCCGCCGACCGCCTCGGTGCGCAGCAGGGCGAGGCCGTACCCGGGCAGTGGCAGCACGGCGTCCGGGCCGAGCACCCTGGTCTGCCCGCCGGGGGTGTGCAGCACGATCCGGTCCAGGCCGGCCACGCTCTCGTGCGCCGTCAGCACGCTTCCCTGCGGGTCGGCGACGAACCCCAAGCCGTGCAGCCGCCCGTCGAGGTCGCGGATCCGCAGCAGGTACCGCCCCGGATCGCCCTCCGGAAACCCCGGCATCCCGTACCCCTTCGGCCGTCGCTCGCTCGCCGTCGGGAGCCTGCCCGCCGGAGCGGCGCCCCGACCGCGCCCGCGCCGCTCACCACGGGCGTTCGCTCCGCGCGCTCCCTCGTGCGGGTGAAGGTGCCGCGGGAACGGCGGAGCCCCCGTCGGGATGACTCCCGACGGGGGCTCCGAACAGCGGTGGGGCCGTCAGCCGACGAAGACCGCGACCGGCTTCGCCTGCCCGCCCTTCTCCTCGACCAGCGCGAGGAAGCGCCCGTCCGGCCCGTACACCGCGATCGGCCCGTCCACGCCCATCCCGGGCGCCTTCAGCCGGGCGCCGTGCGACAGCTTCTGCGCCGAGGCCTCGTCCAGGTCCCAGCGCGGGAAGGCGGCCGCCGCGGCCTCCGCGATCGGCAGCACCTCCAGCCCCTTGGCGTCCTCGCCGGTGACCTCGGCCTCCAGCTGCTCCAGGGTGCGCGCCGACTCCACCCCGTACGGCCCCACCTTGGTGCGCCGCAGCGCGGTCAGGTGGCCGCCGACGCCGAGCCCGGCGCCCAGGTCCCGGGCCAGCGCCCGGATGTAGGTGCCGGAGGAGCACTCGACGGTGACGTCCAGGTCGATCACCGGCGTGCCGTCCTCGGCGACCGCCGCGCGCTGCTCGTGCACGGTGAAGGAGTGGATCGTGGTCGGCCGGGCCGCGAGCTCGAAGTCCTCGCCCTCGCGCACCCGGGCGTAGGAGCGCTTGCCGTCGATCTTGATCGCGCTGACCTTGGACGGCACCTGCATGATCTCGCCGGTGAGTGCCGCGATCCCGGCGTCGATCGCCTCCCGGGTGACGGCGTCGGCCGGGGCCGAGGAGGTGACCTCGCCCTCGCGGTCGTCGGTGACGGTGGTCTGGCCGAGCCGGACGGTCGCCTCGTAGGTCTTGGCGGTGAGCATCAGGTGGCCGAGCAGCCGGGTGGCCCGCTCGACGCCGATCACCAGCACGCCGGTGGCCATCGGGTCCAGGGTGCCGGCGTGGCCGACCTTCCGGGTCCCGGCCAGCCACCGCAGCTTGGCGACGACCCCGTGCGAGGTGATGCCCTCGGGCTTGTCGACGATCACCAGGCCGTCCGGGCCGGTGCCTTTGCGCTTCATCGGGTTCTTTCTCTCAACAACATCAGCAGAGATGATCAACGTACCGGTCGCAGCGCGCCCCGGAACCGCTCGACCACCGCGGCCACGTCCGCCCGGACGCTGAATCCGGCCGCGTGGACGTGCCCGCCGCCGCCCAGTTCGGCGCAGGCCGCGGCGACGTCCACCACGCCCCGGGAGCGCGAGGAGCCGCGCAGCGTGCCGTCCGGGTCCTGCTTGAGCACCAGCGCCACCTCGGCCTCGGCCGGGCGGCGCAGGATGTCGATCAGTCCCTCGATCTCCTCGACCGTGACGCTGAACAGCGCGAGGTCCTGGTACGGCACCCAGGTCCACACCAGCCCCAGCCCGTCGGCCGCCTCCGGCTCGTAGACGGCCCGGTCGAGCGCGCCCGCGAGCACCTTGAGGTAGCCGAAGGACGAGGTGTCCCACAACTGCCGGGAGATCAGGTCGTGCCGGATGCCGGTGGCCAGCAGCCGGGCGGCCAGCTCGTGGGTGGCGGGCGTGGTGGCCCGGTACTTGAACGAGCCGGTGTCGGTGGCCACACCCGTGTAGAGGCAGGTGGCCAGTTCCTCGTCCAGCTCGACGCCGAGCCGGCGCAGCAGCTCGTCGACCAGCACGGCGGTGGCCGGAGCGGTCGGGTCGATCAGCTGGTGGGTGCCGAAGCCCGGGTTGGAGGCGTGGTGGTCGAACACCACCAGGACGGGCGCGGCGAAGGCCTTGTCGTGCAGCAGGCCGAGCCGGCTCTCCGCGGCCACGTCGAAGCAGAGCACCAGCTCGGGCACGTCCGGCACCGCGGCGGCCGGCACGATCAGCTCCTGGCCGGGCAGGAAGACCAGCGACTCGGGCACGATCTGCGGGTCGTCGCCGAAGGAGACCCGCACCTGCTTGCCGAGCGCGCGCAGCGCCAGCGCGGCCGCCAGCGAGGAGCCCAGCGCGTCGCCGTCCGGGCAGATGTGGCAGATCAGGTCGATCGAACGGGCCCGCCCGATCTCCGCCACCACCTGCTGCCAGATCAGCTCGAACCCGCTCTCCTCGGTGCGCGGGCCCGGGAGCGCCGCGAGGGCACCCTCCACCGTGCTGGTGGAGGACGCCCCCGTGGTCGATCCGGCTCGCGGGGCGGCCCGCGCCGGCTCACCCGCCATGACTACTCGTCCTCGTCGTCACGCTCGGACGCCGGAACCCGGTACGGGTCCGCGCCGCCGGCGTAGTCCGCCCCCGCGGCCTGGGTGCGCACGGCGGCGTCCGAGGTGCGGGCCCGGTCGAGCAGGTCGTCGATGTTCCGGGCGTTGTCCGGCAGCGCGTCCGCGACGAAGGTCAGCGTCGGCGTGAAGCGCACGCCGATCTTGCCGACCTCGGAACGGATCACGCCCTTGGCGCTCTCCAGCGCGGCCGCGGTGGCCTCGCGCTCGGTCTCGTCACCGAAGACGGTGTAGAAGACGGTGGCCTCGCGCAGGTCTCCGGTCACCCGGGTGTCGGTGATGGTCACGAACCCCAGACGGGGGTCCTTGATCCGCCGTTCCAGGGTCTGGGCGACGACCACCTGAATGCGGTCGGCGAGCTTGCGCGCCCTTGCGGTGTCGGTCACGTTGCCTCCTCGTGCAGTGGGCCCGGTACCCGGGTGAGCTGCGCACCCGTCGGGGCCCACGCCCCAAAGTACCGGCCCGCGCCCGGCCTTGCGGGCGCTCTCGGTCCTGATCCGTGTGAGAACGGCGACTTCCGCCGACCGGCTCCACGGGCCTCATTCATCGTCGTCGTTGTGGTAGCGCCTCCTCGCGGAGAGGAGTTGCACCTCGGGGCGGCCGGCGACCAACCGCTCACAGCTGTCCAGGACCTCGGTGACGTACCCGGCTTCGCCGGCCACCACCGCCAGACCGATCTCGGCCCGGCGGTGCAGGTCCTGGTTCCCGGTCTCGGCAGCGCACACGCTGTACTTGCGCTGCAGTTCGGCCACGATGGGCCGCACGATCGAACGCTTCTCCTTGAGCGAGTGGACGTCGCCCAGCAGCAGGTCGAAGGTGAGTGTTCCCACGAACATGTATGACAGGTCTCGCCGACCTGGAAGGCCTCGGGGAGCAGCCCGGAACCGGGCCGGCTCCGC
Organism: Kitasatospora sp. NPDC127067; assembly: GCF_042724755.1. Taxonomy (NCBI): domain Bacteria; kingdom Bacillati; phylum Actinomycetota; class Actinomycetes; order Kitasatosporales; family Streptomycetaceae; genus Kitasatospora; species Kitasatospora sp. NPDC127067. The sequence continues at coordinate 36,294 of NZ_JBHXEM010000038.1, forward strand.
TGTGTCCGACTACTTCCCGGACCCTACACAGCGAGACCGGGGCCGGTCGACGGAAATACCACCCGTCGACCGACCCCGGCTGACACCGACTAGGCGCGCGGCTTCTCGCGCATCTCGTAGGTCTCGATGATGTCCTCGACCTTGATGTCGTTGAACGACCCCAGGGTGACACCGGCCTCGAAGCCCTCGCGGACCTCGGTCGCGTCGTCCTTGAAGCGGCGCAGACCCTCGATCGAGAGGTTCTCCGCCACGACCTTGCCGTCGCGGATGAGGCGGGCCTTGGCGTTGCGGCGGATGATGCCGTCGCGGACCAGGACACCGGCGATGTTGCCGAACTTGGAGGAGCGGAAGACCTCGCGGATCTCCGCGGCGCCGAGGCGCACCTCCTCGTACTCCGGCTTGAGCATGCCCTTGAGGGCGTTCTCGATCTCCTCGATCGCCTGGTAGATGACCGAGTAGTACCGGACGTCCACGCCTTCCTTGTCGGCCGCGGCGCGCGCACGGCCTTCGGCGCGCACGTTGAAGCCGATGATGATGGCGTCCGAGCCCATCGCCAGGTCCACGTCGGACTCGGTGATGGCACCCACACCGCGGTGCAGGACCCGGAGCTCGACCTCCTCGCCGACGTCCAGCTTGACCAGGGCGTCCTCAAGGGCCTCGACCGAACCGGAGACGTCACCCTTGATGATGAGGTTGAGCTGCTCGATGGAGCCGGCGGCGATGGCCTTGTCCAGGTCCTCCAGGGACACCCGGACCCGACGCTGCGCGAAGGCGGCGTTGCGGTCGCGGGCCGAGCGCTTCTCGGCGATCTGACGGGCGGTGCGGTCCTCGTCGACGACGATGAAGCTGTCGCCGGCGCGGGGCACCGAGGTCAGACCGAGCAGCAGCACCGGACGGGACGGGCCGGCCTCGGCGAGGCTGTTGCCGTTCTCGTCCAGCATCGCGCGGACGCGGCCGTAGGCGTCGCCCACGACGATCGAGTCGCCGACGCGGAGGGTACCGCGCTGCACGAGCACGGTCGCCATGGCGCCGCGGCCCTTGTCCAGGTGCGCCTCGATGGCGATACCCTGCGCGTCCTGCTCGGGGTTGGCCCGCAGGTCCAGCGAGGCGTCCGCGGTCAGGACCACGGCCTCCAGCAGCTGGTCGATGTTCAGGCCCTGGCGCGCGGAGATGTCGACGAACATGGTGTCGCCGCCGTACTCCTCGGCCACCAGACCGAACTCGGTCAGCTGACCGCGGACCTTGGTCGGGTCGGCGCCCTCGACGTCGATCTTGTTGACGGCGACCACGATCGGCACACCCGCGGCCTTGGCGTGGTTCAGCGCCTCGACCGTCTGCGGCATGACACCGTCGTTGGCCGCGACCACCAGGATCGCGATGTCGGTGGACTTGGCACCACGGGCACGCATGGCGGAGAACGCCTCGTGACCCGGGGTGTCGAGGAAGGTGATCGGGCGCTCTTCGCCGTTCACGACCGTCGCCACCTGGTAGGCACCGATGTGCTGGGTGATGCCACCCGCCTCACCGGCCACCACGTTGGACTTGCGGATGGCGTCCAGCAGGCGGGTCTTACCGTGGTCGACGTGACCCATGACGGTGACGACCGGCGGGCGCGGGGCCAGCTGGTCCTCGTCGCCCTCGTTGGCGCCGAAGTCGATGTCGAACGACTCCAGCAGCTCGCGGTCCTCGTCGTCCCGGCTGACGATCTCCAGGACGAAGCCCATCTCGTCCGCCAGCAGCTGCAGCGTGGCGTCGGAGACCGACTGGGTCGCGGTGACCATCTCACCGAGGTTGAACATGACGGAGACGAGCGCGGCCGGGTTGGCGTTGATCTTCTCCGCGAAGTCCATCAGCGAGGCGCCGCTCGACAGGCGAACGGTCTGGCCGTTGCCGCGAGGCAGCATCACACCGCCGACGGACGGGGCCTGCATGGCCTCGTACTCCTGGCGCTTCGCCCGCTTCGACTTGCGACCGCGAGCCGGGCGACCGCCCGGGCCACGACCGAAGGCACCCTGCGTGCCACCACGGGCACCCGGGCCGCCGGGACGACCGCCGAAGCCGCCGGGACGCGGGCCGAAGCCACCGCCACCGCCGGGGGCGCCGCCACCGGGACGCGGACCGCCGAAGCCACCGCCACCGGCCGGACGCGAGCCCGGACCGGCCGGACGGCCCTGGAAGCCGGGACGGGCACCGCCGGCACCCGGACCACCCGGACGGCCGCCGGGGCCACCCGGACCACGGCCACCCGGACCCGGACGCGGGCCGGCCGGACGCTGCGGCATCATGCCCGGGTTCGGGCGAGGCATGCCGGACGGGGTCGGACCACCGGGACGCGGCGCGGCCGGACGCGGCATGCCGTCGGGACGCGGGGCGCCACCCGGACGGGGGGCACCGGCACCCGGAGCACCGGCGGGACGCGGACGGTCGCCACCGGGACGCGGGGCACCACCCGGACGGGGGGCACCGGCACCCGGAGCACCACCCGGACGGGGGGCACCGGCACCCGGAGCACCGGCGGGACGCGGACGGTCGCCACCGGGACGCGGACGGTCGCCGCCCTGGGCACCGCCCGGACGCGGAGCACCGCCCTGACCGCCCTGACGGCGGTCGCCGGGGCGGCCCATGCCGGTCGCGCTGCCCGAGGTGAACGGGTTGTTGCCCGGACGCGGACCGGCCGGACGCGGGCCCGGACGGGCACCGCCGGTGGCCTGGCCGCTGGGGCGCGGGGCCTGGGCGGCCGGACGCGGGGCGTCACCGGCCGGAGCCGGCGAGGAGAACTCGGCCGCGGGCGCGGCCGGGGCCGCCGGAGCGGCGGGACGCGCTGCCGGGCGCGGGCCCGGAGTCGGCGCACCCGGAGCCGGCGTGGCCGGCTTCGGGGCGACGGGGGCGGCCGGCGCGGAAGGCGCGGCGGCAGCCGGGGTCGGACGGGGACCAGGGGTCGCGCTGGGGCGCGGACCCGGGGTCGGGGCCCCCGGCTTCGGGGAACCCGAGCCGGCAGCGGGGGAGGGCGCCGCGGACTTCCGCGGGCCCGGCTTGGCGGCGGAACCACCAGTGGGGGCCACACCAAGCGCGTCAGTCAGCTTGCGCACGACCGGCGCCTCGATCGTCGAGGACGCCGAACGGACGAACTCACCGAGCTCGGTGAGCTTGGCCATGACGGCCTTGCTCTCCAAGCCAAGCTCCTTGGCGAGTTCATAAACCCGGACCTTAGCCACTTCACTCCTGTCTATGAGTCCGGGGGTCTCGTCCGCCGGACTGTCGCTACTTCATGGGCGTACCCATCGCGTACTCATCGCGTACTCATCGAGAGCTCATCGCAATCTCGACCTACTTCCACATCGCGAGGTACCTGACTGGTGGCACGGCGCGCGGCTTCCCGAGCGCTGTGCTTGTTGCGGTGGTTCTCCGCCGCGCGAGCGGCGGCCGTCACGGGAGGCAGCCCTGCTACGAGGCTTCGCCCGCCCGCTCCCCGATGAACCCGCGGAGCCGCTCGGTGTCGAGCGCGCCCTGGAGCCGGAAGGCCCGGGGGAACGCCCGACGGCGGACCGCGAGGTCGAGGCAGGTCGGATCGGGGTGCAGATGAGCGCCCCGGCCCGGGAGTGCGCCACGGGGATCAGGGACGCACTCGCCCTCGACCGCCGTGACACGCAACAGCTGGTGCTTGGCCGCGCGCTTGCGGCAGCCCACGCAGGTGCGTTCCGGGCGTGCTCGGACATGCGTCCGGCCAGACGAAGGCAAGTCTACCCCTCCGAAGCGACATGGCGCCGCCCCGCCGAACCCGGAGGACCGGCGGGGACGCCGACGACGACACTGATTACCGGGCCTGCGCTTCCTCGGCCTGGCCCTCGGTGTCCGGACGGATGTCGATCCGCCAGCCGGTCAGGCGCGCGGCCAGGCGGGCGTTCTGCCCCTCCTTGCCGATCGCCAGCGACAGCTGGTAGTCCGGCACGATCACCCTGGCGGAGCGCTGGGCGGCGTCCACGATCTCCACGCTGGTCACCCGCGCGGGCGACAGGGCGGCGGCCACCATCTCCCGGGGGTCCTCGGACCAGTCGACGATGTCGATCTTCTCGCCGTGCAGCTCGCCCATCACGGCGCGCACCCGGGAGCCCATCGGGCCGATGCAGGCGCCCTTGGCGTTCAGGCCCTGGCGGCGCGACCAGACCGCGATCTTGGTCCGGTGGCCGGCCTCACGGGCGATCGCCGCGATCTCCACGCTGCCGTCCGCGATCTCCGGGACCTCCAGCGCGAACAGCTTCTTCACCAGGCTCGGGTGGGTGCGCGACAGCGTCACCGAAGCACCGCGCACACCCCGGCGCACGGCCACCACGTAGCACTTCAGCCGGGTGCCGTGCCGGTAGTCCTCGCCCGGGACCTGCTCCTGCGGCGGCAGGATGGCCTCCAGCTTGCCGATGTCGACCAGCACGTTCTTCGGGTCGTTGCCCTGCTGGACGACACCGGTGACGATGTCGCCCTCCTTGCCCGCGTACTCGCCGAAGGTCTGGTCGTCGGCGGCGTCGCGCAGGCGCTGCATCATCACCTGGATGCCGATGCTGGAAGCGATCCGGCCGAAGCCGTTCGGGGTGTCGTCGAACTCCTTCGGCTCGACGCCCTCGTCCAGCTCCGCCGGGTCCTCCATCGCCCACACGGTGACGTGGCCGCTCTTGCGGTCCAGGTTCACCCGGGCCCGGCGGCGCGAGCCCTCGGTGCGGTGGTACGCGGTGAGGAGGGCGGACTCGATGGACTCGACCAGCAGGTCGAAAGGGATGTTCTTCTCGTTGACCAGCGTGCGCAGGGCACTCATGTCGATGTCCACGGCTACGCCTCCTCGTCTTTCGTCACGTTCGTCATGGTCGTACGGCACCCGGGGGTCACTCGGCGCCGTCCTCCCCCTCGTCGAAGTCCGCGGCCTCGTCCAGGAGCTCGTCGTCCTTGCGGTTGAACTCGACCTGGACGCGCGCCCGGGTCACCTCCGCGTACGCCAGACGGCGCTCCTTCGGACGGCCGCGCCCCTTCACCGGCTGCACCTCGACCAGTGCGCCGTCCTCGTCGGCCTCCAGCACCCGGGCGACGATCTCCCCGCCGTCCACCAGGTGGATTTTGGCCAGCCGACCCTCGGCGCGCTGCCAGTGCCGGGGCAGGACCAGCGGACGCTCCGCACCCGGCGAGCCGACCTCCAGCAAGTACGCGTCGTCCCCCATCAGGTCCGACTCGTCCAGGGCCTCACCGACCACCCGGCTGAACTCGGCGATGGCGTCCATGTCCACACCGCCGTCGGTGTCGACGTCGATCTGCACCTGCCGGCGGCTGCCCGCCCGAGTGACCCTGACGTCCTCCAGGTCCAGTCCGGCCTGCTCGGCCAGCGGCTCCAGCAACGCTCGCAGCCGGTCGGTGTGGGTGGTGCTCATCCGGGTGGACTCCTCGGCCGCGTCTGCTGTTGTCAGAAGGTCGCCGCGCACCCCCGGTGCCACACCGGAATCACGGCAGCTCGGCCCAAAGCCTATCCGGTCAAGCCCCCAACCACCGATTCCTGACCTCCCCCGGCCGCCCGCACACCACCCACTGCGAGCAACCTCACACCCGGCCCGGCATCCCCGAACCGGACCCGGGAACGTGGGGATTCTGTAATCATTCACGCCAACGAGGGCTGGCGGGGAGGCCGTCCTCCCGTACCCGCCCGGAGCGCCCCCGATGCAGCCGCCCAGCCGACGGACCCTCCTGGCCCTCGGACTGCTCACGACCCTCACCGCCTGCACCGCCTCCGTCGGCGACCGGCACGCCGACCCCACCCCGCCCCGCGACCCGGACACCCCGGTCCGCCTGCGCGCGATCGCCGCCACCGACCTCCTGCTCGGCGCCTACGACAACCTGCTCACCGTCCCGGGCGCCCGGACCGCCCTGCTCCAGCCCCTGCGCGACGACACCGTCCAGCACCGCGCCGCCCTCGTCCAGGGCCTGCCGAGCGCGAGCCCCTCCCCCACCAGCACCCCGTACCGCTCCCTCCCCACCCTCCCCGAGCTGGCCCTCATGGAGCACCGGACCGCCGAGGCCCACCTCCACGACCTCGACGAGGTCGGCCCGCCCCTGGCCCGGCTGCTCGCCTCCGTCTCCGCCTCCAACGCCCTGCACGCCGCGGCCCTCGGCGACACCACCCCCGTCCTGACCCCCGACGCCGACACCGAAGGCACCCCCGCCGGCAGAGCCGCCGCCGTCCCCGCCCTCCAGGCCGCCCTCAGCGCCGAACACGCCGCCGTCTACGGCTACGGCGTCGTCGGCGCCCACTTCCCCGACGACCCCCAACGCGCCGACGCCCGCACCACCCACGCCGCCCACCAGGCCCAACGCGACGCCTGGCAACGCCTCCTCGGCACCCTCACCGCCGCCCCCACCCCCGCCGCCGCCGGCTACCGGCTCCCCTTCCCCGTCACCTCCCCCACCGACGCCGCCAAGCTCGCCGTCCACCTGGAAACCCGCCTGACCACCGCCTACGCCGACCTGGTCACCGCCGTCCCCGCCCCCTACCGCCTCCTCGCCGCCACCGCCCTCCGCGAAGCCGCCCTGCGCGCCCACCACTGGGGCGCCCCCGCCACCCCCTTCCCCGGCACCCCCGGCTGACCCGGAGCCCCCGCGCCCGCCTCCCGCCCGGAAGCCGGCACCCTCCCGAGCGCCCCCGCCCTCCCAAACCCCGACAATGGACCCATGTCGGGAGCCGAACCCACCATCACCGTCCCCACCTGGCTGACGAACACCGTCACCGCCACCCACGGCGAGGCCGGCCGCCAATGGCTGGCCGACCTCCCCGCGAAGGCCGCCGCCCGCCTCGCCGCCTGGAACCTCACGCTCGAACGGATCCTCGACCCCGGCGGCAGCCTCAGCCTCGTCGCGTACGTCCACCGCGACGACCTCTCCCCCGCCGTCCTCAAGATCGGCCTGCCCACCCCCGAGACCGCCCAGGAGCACACCGCCCTCGCCCACTGGGCGGGCCGCGGAGCCGTCCTCCTGCTCGACGCCGTCCCCGCCGAGGGGGTCCTCCTGCTCGAACGCCTCCACGGCGAGATCCCGCTGCGTTCCCTCGCCGAGCCCAAGGCCGCACTGGAGGCCACCAGCCTGCTGCACCGGCTCTGGACGGAGCTCCCCGAGGGCCACCCCTTCCCCGCCGCCGCCCAGCGGATCGCCGCCGCCGCCCGCCTCGCGGAACACCCCCACCCCGCCGCCGAAGCGCGGCAGCTGATCGCCGAGGCCCTGGACACCGCCCGGAGCCTGGCCGACTCCGCCGACGAGTCCTTCCTCCTGCACGGCGACTTCCATCACGGCAACGTCCTGGCCGCCGACCGGGCCCCCTGGCTTGCGGTCGACCCGAGCCCGCTGGCCGGCGAGCGCGCCTACGACCTGGCCCGTCTCGCCCTGGACCGCGCCGACACCCTGCTCGGCTCCCCCGGCGCCCCCGCGGCCGTCCGCCGCCGGCTGGGCCGGCTCGCCGAGTCCCTCGAGGTCGACCGGGAGCGCCTGCGCGGCTGGACCCTCTTCCGGGCCGTCGACCTCGCCCTCCGCGCCCTCGCCGCGGACCGCCGCGAGGACGCCGAGCTCCACCTCGAATTCGCCGACTCCCTCTGATCCCAAGGCCCTTGAGGCCAAAGGCACTTGGGCTACTAGACCCCGGTTCCCCGCAGGGGCAGCCGGGCCCCCATCACCGCGTACAGCCGGTCCGTCGCCGGGAACCGCACCGCCCGCGCCAGGTCCTGGTACCCCAACGCCCGGTACAGCCGCCGCGCCGGCGTCTCCGCGTCGATCGCCGAGAGGATGCTCCGGTCCAGGCCCGACGCCTCGCACAGGGTCCGGATGATCCGCGAGCCGACCCCCTGCCCCTGGAACTCCGGCAGCACGTGCAGCTCGGTGACGGCGAAGACCCTGTCCAGCCAGTCCCCGTACCCGCGGGCGGCCAGGTAGGGCTCGATCACCGTGCTCCACCAGTGCTCCCGCTGGTTGGGCATCCCGTACCCGAACCCGACCAGCTGCCCCCCGCTCATCGCCCCCAGCGCGATCACCCCCGGCTGCTGGGCGTGCCGCCCCACGATGTGCAGCCGGACCGCGACCTCCTCGGGCGTCAGCCCGAACGCCACCGCCTGGACCTCCAGCGCCTGCGGCGCCCAGGCCGCAAGGTCGATGGCCTCGATCGTCACCCCGGTCAGCTGATCCATGCTCCGGACGTTACTACCCGTGGCCCTGCGGCGCGGCCGAAGATCCCAACAGCACCTCGCACACCGCGCCCGCCCCGCCCGGACCTCCCCCTCAGAACAGCACGCTCATGAACGCCCCGACCTCCCGGAACCCCACCCGCCGGTACGCGGCCCGGGCCCGCAGGTTGAAGTCGTTGACGTACAGCGACGCCACCGGCGCGACCTCTCGCAACGCGACGTCCAGGACCGCCGCCATCCCGGTCTCGGAGAGCCCCTGCCCCCGGTGCTCCGGAGCGACCCAGACCCCCTGGATCTGACAGGCCCCCTCCGTCACCGCCCCGATCTCCGCCTTGAAGACGACCTGCCCGTCCTCCCCGAACCGCGCGAACGACCGCCCGGCGGACACGAGTTCGGCCACCCGGGCCTGGTAGAGGAGCCCGCCGTCCCCCGCCAGCGGCGACACCCCCACCTCCTCGGTGAACATCGCCACGCAGGCCGGCATCAGCGCCTCGACCTCGTCGCGCCGCACCCTGCGCACCAGCGGATCCGGCGCGATCTCCGCCGACGGCACCGAGGTCGCCAACAGCGGCTGGTGCGCCCGCACGTCCCGGGCCGGCCCCCAACTGCGCTCCAGCAGCGCCCAGAAGGCCGCCGTGGCCGCCGCCGGCCCGACGATCGAGGAGCAGCGCCGCCCCTGCCGGCGGGCCCGCTCCGCGAACGCCGCGACCGCCTCCGACCCCGCGTCGACGAGGACCAGGTTCGCCCCGGCGTAGCAGAGCGCGTCCAGCACGCCGTCCCCGTCGTACCAGCCCCACAACTCCCCGCCGAGCCGCCACGGGTCCAGCCCGACGGCCTCGACCCTGGTGGCGACGAACGCGTTGGCGACCGGGTCGCGGTGGAGGATCTCCAGGGCGTCCGGGAGGTCCGGCGGCTCCAGCACGCGGGTGGTGGCCAGGGCCCGGGCGGCCTGGAAGGAGCTCGGGAGCATCACACCTCGATCGAGCATCGAGACAGCACCTCACTGAGACGACTCTGGCCGCACCCTACTCCGTGGCCCCACCCGGCTACGGCCGCGGGGCCGTCCGCGAACGGACGGCCCCGCTTCCGGAAAGCACCGCACGGGTGCTCCCGTACGGTCAGGACAACCTACGGCTGTCAGAACAAGCTACGCGGGGTCCGCTCCCGCACAAGCCGCGCGGGGGTCACTCCCCGGCGACCACGGTCGGCGCACCCGCCTCGACGCCGGCCGCCTGCATCTGCTCGGCGAGCTTGAGCGCCTCCTCGATCAGGGTCTCGACGATCTTCGACTCCGGAACGGTCTTGATGACCTCGCCCTTGACGAAGATCTGCCCCTTGCCGTTGCCGGAGGCGACCCCGAGGTCGGCCTCGCGGGCCTCGCCCGGACCGTTCACGACGCAGCCCATGACGGCCACCCGCAGCGGCACCTCCATGCCCTCCAGCCCGGCGGTGACCTCCTCCGCGAGCTTGTAGACGTCCACCTGGGCGCGTCCGCAGGACGGGCAGGAGACGATCTCCAGGCCGCGCTCGCGCAGTCCGAGCGACTCCAGGATCTGGTTGCCGACCTTGATCTCCTCGGCCGGCGGGGCGGAGAGCGAGACCCGGATGGTGTCGCCGATGCCCTCGGCCAGCAGCGCGCCGAAGGCGACCGCCGACTTGATGGTGCCCTGGAAGGCCGGCCCGGCCTCGGTCACGCCGAGGTGCAGCGGGTAGTCGCACGCGGCGGCGAGCTGGCGGTAGGCGTTGATCATCACGACCGGGTCGTTGTGCTTGACCGAGATCTTGATGTCGCGGAAGTCGTGCTCCTCGAACAGCGAGCACTCCCACAGCGCCGACTCGACCAGCGCCTCCGGGGTGGCCCGGCCGTACTTCTCCATCAGCCGCTTGTCCAGCGAGCCGGCGTTGACGCCGATCCGGATCGGGACGCCCGCGTCCTTGGCGGCCTTGGCGATCTCGCCGACCTTGTCGTCGAAGGCCTTGATGTTTCCCGGGTTCACGCGCACCGCCGCGCAGCCGGCGTCGATCGCCGCGAAGACGTACTTGGGCTGGAAGTGGATGTCCGCGATGACCGGGATCTGCGACTTCCTGGCGATGATCGGCAGCGCGTCGGCGTCGTCCTGCGAGGGCACGGCGACCCGGACGATCTGGCAGCCGGACGCGGTGAGCTGGGCGATCTGCTGGAGCGTGGCGTTGATGTCCGAGGTCACCGTGGTGGTCATCGACTGCACCGAGACCGGCGCGTCGCCGCCGACCGGCACGTTGCCGACCATGATCTGCCGGGAGTAACGGCGCTTGGCCAGCGGCTTGAGCGGCAGGGACGGAATACCGAGCGAGATCGCGGTCATGTGCGCAGGGTTCCCCGGGGTTGAGGTGTGGTCGACCGCCCGGCCGTGACACGGCCGAGGCCGGGCGCGCTGACGATCGCGCACCCGGCCTCCACGGTACGGCACCGTCATGGCGCCCAGCACACCCGTGGTACCCGAACGCCCTAACTGATCTTCACCGGGTTCACCAGGTCGGCGACCATCACCAGCAGGGTGAAGCCGATGAAGATGCTGGCCACCACGTACGCCACCGGCATCAGCTTGGCGACGTCGAAGGGGCCCGGGTCGGGCCGCCGGAACAGCTGTGCGAACCGGCGCCGGACCGCCTCCCAGGCCGCGCCGGCGATGTGCCCGCCGTCCAGCGGGAGCAGCGGCAGCATGTTGAAGAGGAAGAGCGACAGGTTGATGCCGGCCAGCAGGTTCACGAAGAACGCGATCCGCTGGGTGCCGGGGATGTCGAGCGAGAAGACCTCGCCGCTGACCCGGGCGGCGCCGACCATGCCGATCGGCGAGTCCGGATCACGCGGGGCATCGCCGACGACCGCGTTCCACAGCCCCGGGATCTTGCCCGGCAACGCGATCAGCGACTTCACCCCGTTCTCGGTCATGTCGTACATCCGGTCGACCGACTGCCCGAATCCCAGCCGGACCACACCACTCGCGGGAGTGAATCCGAGGAACCCGGCCTGGACGCTCTGGCCCTTGAGCGGGACGCCGTTGCCGTCGTACTTCTGGACGTCGTTGACCGCGATGGTCGGGTTGAGGGTGAGCTGCTCCCCGGCCCGCTCGACCACGACCGGCACGCTCCGGCCGGCCGACTCGCGGATGTCCGCCTGGAGCTGGTCGTAGCTGTGGATCCGGTCGCCGTCGAAGGAGAGGATCCGGTCGCCCGCCCTGAGTCCGGCCTGGGCGGCCGGGGTCTGCGGGGCGCCCTCCGGGCAGGTGTCCCGGGGCTGGCCGACCTTGACCACGCACTTCTCGACCGAGCTGACCGTCGGCACGCTCATGTTGACGCCGAAGCCCATCATGACGGTCAGGAAGAGCCCGAACGCCAGGATCAGGTTCATGAACGGACCGGCGAACATGACGATCATGCGCTTCCAGGGCTTGCGGGTGTAGAAGAGCCGGCTCTCGTCACCCTCCTGGATCTCCTCGTAGGAGGCCTCGCGGGCGTCCTCGATCATGGTTCGCCAGGGCGAACTGCTGCGTTTGGTGATCCGGCCGTCCTCGCCCGGCGGGAACATCCCGATCATCCGGATGTACCCGCCGAACGGGATCGCCTTGATGCCGTACTCGGTCTCGCCCTTCCGGCGCGACCAGAGGGTCGGGCCGAAGCCGACCATGTACTGCGGCACCCGGATGCCGAACAGCTTGGCCGTGGAGAGGTGGCCGAGTTCGTGCCAGGCGATCGAGATGAGCAGCCCGATGACGAAGACCAGGATGCCGACCACCGTCAAAACCGTTGCCACCGTTGGTCCTCCGTCATGCCGCTCCGCTCATCGTCTCGTCCTACCGCAATCGGGGCCATTGGCCGACCGCCGGCCGACCGTCAGCCGGCCGCCAGCTCGCGGGCCCGGGCGCGCGCCCAGTCCTCCGCGTGCAGGACGTCCTCCACCGTCAGGGAAGTTCCCGCCGCCGCGGCGCCGTCCCGCTGACCGTGCTCGGCCACGACCTTGGCAACAGTGTCCACGATTCCGGTGAAAGCGAGGCGGCCCTTCAGAAATGCCTCCACGCACTCCTCGTTCGCCGCGTTGAAGACCGCCGGGAAGGTGGCGCCCAGGGCGCCCACCTCGCGGGCCAGCTCGACCGCCGGGAAGGCCTCGTCGTCCAGCGGGAAGAACTCCCACGTGGCGGCCCTGGTCCAGTCGCAGGCGGGAGCGGCGTCCGGCACCCGGTCCGGCCAGCCCAGGCCCAGCGCGATCGGCATCCGCATGTCCGGCGGGCTCGCCTGGGCCAGGGTCGAACCGTCGGTGAACTCCACCATCGAGTGCACCACCGACTGCGGATGGACGACGACCTCGATCCGGTCGAACGGCACGTCGTACAGCAGGTGCGCCTCGATCACCTCCAGGCCCTTGTTCACCAGGGTGGCCGAGTTGATCGTGACGACCGGGCCCATCGACCAGGTCGGGTGCGCCAGCGCGTCCTGCGGAGTCACCCCGGCCAGCTGCTCCCGGGTGCGGTTGCGGAACGGGCCGCCGCTGGCGGTGACCACCAGCTTGCGCACCTCGGCCCGGGTCCCGCCGGCCAGCGCCTGGAACAGCGCGGCGTGCTCGGAGTCCACCGGCACGATCTGGCCCGGCTTCGCCACCGCCTTCACCAGCGGACCGCCGACGATCAGCGACTCCTTGTTGGCCAGCACCAGCACCCGGCCCGCCTCCAGCGCGGCCAGCGTCGGCCGCAGGCCGATCGAACCGGTGATGCCGTTCAGCACCGAGTGGCACTCCAGGGCGGCCAGCTCGGTCGCCGCGTCCGGACCCACCAGCACGGTCGGCAGCGGACCGCCCGCCGCCTTCGCGGCCAGCGCCTCGCGCAGCGCCGGCTCGGCCGCCGGATCGGCCACCGCCACGGTGTGCACGCCCAGCCGCACCGCCTGCTCGGCGAGCAGCTCCACCCGGCCGCCCGCCGCCGACAGCGCGACCACCCGGAAGCGGTCCGGGTTGCGGAGCACCACGTCGATCGCCTGGGTGCCGATCGAACCGGTGGAACCCAGGATCACCAGCTCCCGGGGGCCGGAGGGGTCCGCCACGGTGGGCGTGAAGCGCAGCTGCGGGTGGGCGAGCGAAGTCATGCGCCCATTGTGTCCTGTCCGCGGCACCGCCCCGGACTTCTTGTGTCCTGTCCGCGGCACCGCCCCGGACTTCTTGTGTCCTGTCCGCGGCACCGCCCAGGACCTCCCCGGGCCGCCCGGCCCGTCCCGGACTACCGTCGGAACCATGCGTACCGTCATCGCCGGGGGCCACGGACAGATCGCGCTCCGACTGGAACGGCTGCTCGCCGCCCGCGGCGAACGCCCCGCCGGCATCATCCGCCGCCCCGAACAGGCCCGGGACCTCGTCGACGCCGGCGCCGAACCACTGCTGCTCGACCTGGAGGCCGCCACCGCCACGCAGCTCGCCGGACTGCTGACCGGCGCCGACGCGGTCGTCTTCGCCGCCGGCGCCGGACCGGGCAGCGGCGCCGCCCGCAAGAACACCGTGGACCGGGACGCCGCCGTACTGCTCGCCGACGCCGCCGAACTCGCCGGGATCCGCCGGTACCTGATGGTCTCGGCGATGGCCGCCGACGCCGCGGCGCACCACCCCGCCGACGAGGTCTTCGAGACCTACCTGCGGGCCAAGGGCGCCGCCGACGACGCCGTCCGGGCCCGCACTGGCCTGGACTGGACCGTGCTGCGCCCCGGGCGGCTCACCGACGGCCCCGGCACCGGCCTGGTCCGGCTCGCCCCCTCGGTCGACCGCGGCGCGGTCGACCGGGCCGACGTCGCCGCCGTCCTGGCCGCCCTGCTGCACGAGCCCGGCACCGCCGGACTGACCCTGGAACTGGTCTCCGGGAACGTCGCCGTCGAGGAGGCCGTCGCCGCGGCCGCCGGGCACGACGGCTGAGCCCGCGCGGAGGCGCGAAACGCCGGGAGGGCCCGGTTCGGCGAACCGGGCCCTCCCACCGCAGCGCTACGGCACTGCCACGACGTCGCTCAGAGGTCGAGGCCGGTCAGGACCATGACCTTCTCGACGGTGTAGTCGTCCATCGCGTACTTGACGCCCTCACGGCCGACACCGGAGTCCTTGACGCCGCCGTACGGCATCTGGTCGGCGCGGTAGGACGGCGCGTCGCCGATGATCACACCGCCGACCTCCAGCTCCCGGTGGGCGCGGAAGGCGGTCTGCAGGTCGTGGGTGAACACACCCGCCTGAAGGCCGAACGCGGAGTCGTTGACCGCCGCGAAGGCCTCGTCCACGCCGTCCACCTTGTGCAGCGACAGCACCGGGCCGAACACCTCGGCCTTGGCCAGGATGGCGTCCCCCGGCAGGTCGGCCAGCACGGTCGGGGCGTAGGTCGCACCCTCGCGGGAGCCGCCGGTGAGCACCTTGGCGCCCTTGGCGACCGCGTCCTCGACCCAGGACTCGACGCGCTTCGCGGCGTTCTCGTCGATCAGCGGGCCGACGTCGGTCGCGTCGTCGCCCGGGTCACCGGTGACCTGCGCCTTGACCTTCGCGACGACCTTCTCCACCAGCGCGTCGTACACCGAGGCGTCGGCGATCACCCGCTGCACCGAGATGCACGACTGGCCGCCCTGGTAGTTCGCGAACATCGCGATCCGGGTGGCCGCCCAGTCCAGGTCGGCCTCCGAGGACCAGTCGGCGAGCACCACGGCCGCGGCGTTGCCGCCGAGCTCCAGGGTGCAGTGCTTGCGCGGCACCGAGTCCATGATCTGGTAGCCGACCTTGTCCGAACCCGTGAAGGAGATCACCGGCAGGCGCTCGTCCTGCACCAGGGCCGGCATCCGGTCGTTCGGCACGGTCAGGATCGACCAGGAGCCGACCGGCAGGTCGGTCTCGGCCAGGATCTCGCCCAGCACCATCGCCGACAGCGGGGTCGACGGAGCCGGCTTCAGGATGATCGGGGCACCGACCGCGATCGCCGGGGCGACCTTGTGGGCGACCAGGTTCAGCGGGAAGTTGAACGGGGCGATCCCGAGCACCACGCCGCGCGGGAAACGGCGCACCACCGCGAAGCGGCCCACGCCGCCCGGGTCGGTGTCCAGGCGCATGGTCTCGCCGTTGGTGCGACGCGCCTCCTCGGCGGCCCAGCGGAAGACCGACACCGCACGGCCGATCTCACCGCGGGCCCACTTGATCGGCTTGCCGTTCTCGGCGCTGACCAGCTGGGCGAGCTCCTCGGTGCGCTCGGTCAGCCGCTTGGCCACGTGGTCCAGGGCGGCGGCACGCTGGTGCGCCGGAGTGGCGGCGAACACCGGCAGCGCGGCGACGGCGGCGTCCAGCGCCTCCTCGACCTGGGCCTCGGTCGGGATGCTCACCCTGCCGACCAGACGGCCGTCCCAGCTGTTGTGCACCTCGAAGTCGGCGTCACCGCTCGCCCGGCGGCCGGCGAGCCAGAAATCGTACGTGGTGGTCACCGTGGTACCGACCCTCTCCTCGTCTGTCCTACGGCCCACGGACGTGGGACCCGGATTTGAGGGTAGGCGGGGCGGCGCGCCGACCGGATTGGCCGACTAGGAGCGTTCGCCCCCGGGGCCACTCCACCACGTCCTACCGGAGCGCGGTCCGCGTCCCGCCGGAGCCTCGCCCGCCGCCCGCCGCCCGCCTCGTCCGCCGTGTGAACCGCGCGTGCCACCCCGTACGTCACTCCTCGCCGGAACGCAGCGCCAGCCACAGCTCCATCCGCACGTCCGTGTCGTCCAGCGAGCGCCCAAGCAGCTCCTCGACCCGGCGCATCCGGTAGCGCAGCGTGTGCCGGTGCACCCCCAGGTCCGCCGCCGCCGCGTCCCACTGGCCGTGCCGGGACAACCACGCCCGCAACGACGCCACCAGATCCCCGCGGGCCGTCCGGTCGTGCTCCCGCAACGGCCTCAGCAACCCCTCCGCGAAGGCCGTCACCGCGTCCTCGCCCAACAGCGGCAGCAGCGACCCCGCGCCGACCTCCTCGTGGTCCACCGACCGGCGGCCACCGCGCAACGCCACCGCCAACGCCCGCTCGGCCTGCGCGTGC
Source organism: Kitasatospora sp. NPDC127067 (assembly GCF_042724755.1). Lineage (NCBI taxonomy): Bacteria > Bacillati > Actinomycetota > Actinomycetes > Kitasatosporales > Streptomycetaceae > Kitasatospora > Kitasatospora sp. NPDC127067. The sequence goes on from NZ_JBHXEM010000038.1 coordinate 52,543, forward strand.
GCCGTCCCGGCCTCCTCCAGCGCGGCCGGCGCCGAGACACCCAACGACAGGCCCTCGTGCTCCTCCACCGTGCCCAGACAAGCCCGGTGCACCGCGCCGTTGTCCAACGCCAGCACCATCAGCCGCTGCCCGTGCGCACCGTCCTCCCGCGCCACCAGCAGCTTCTCCCCCACCCGGGCGCCCGCCTGCTCGGCCCGGTCGCCCAGCTCCCCGAGCGCCTCCGCGGCATCCGCGTTCGCCGACCCCGCCCCGGCCACCAGAACCCGTATCGTCCCCTCCGGCAGCCCCCCGAACAGCCCCACCGCCACCTGGCGGGCCGTCGCCACCTCACCGGCCAGCACCATCCGCAACAGCGCCGCGCCCATCCGCTCCTCGGCCTGCCGCAGCTCCCGCGACCGCTCCAGGGTGAGGGTCAGCAGCGCCACCGCCGCGTTCAGCACATACCGCTCGGTCGGCGTGATCCGGTCCTCGGTCCCGACCGCCAGGAAGCCCCGGGCCCGCCGGTCCGCCCCCAGCGACTGGACCACCACATAGTCCTCGTCCGCCGTGTCTATCCCCGGCGCGCGCCCCTGCAACGCCGCACTCGACGGCGCCGGCCGCCGACGCAGCCGGTCCACCTCCGCCGCCAGCCGCCCCGCCCGGCGCGCCGCCCAGTCCGGCGCCACCACCGACAGCGCGCCCGACCCGTCGTACAGCGCCGCCCAACCCCCCAACCGGGCCGCCAGCCGACGCACCACCGCCGTCGTACCGTCCTTGCCGAGCGCCGCCCGGGTCAGCTCCTCCTGCGCCTCGAAGCTGGTCGTCACCGCCTCGTACTGCTCCGCGGCCAGCGCCGCCGACACCACCTTGCTGATCGCGATGAACGGCGTCGGCTCCGGCACCCGCAACAACGGCAGCCCGCGCTGCGCCGCCGCGTCCACCAGCGGCTGCGGCACCTCCGTGTGCGACAACCCCACCCCCAGCCCCAGCCCGACCACCCCCGCGTCGGCCAACCGGTGCACATACGCCTGCAACTGCGCCGCCGTACGGCCCAGCTTGATACCGGTGGTGAGCAGCAGCTCGCCACCCTCCAGGAACGGCGTCGGGTCGTCCAGCTCACTGGTGTGCACCCAGCGGACCGGACGTTCCAGGTGATCCGCACCGGCGAGAACCGTCAGATGGAGCGACGTGTTACGGACGACGGAGGCGAGTGTGGGGGGCATGGCACCTTCGAAGGATCGACCTGACCGCGCCGTTGCGGCCGGGCGAGGAGAGGGACGTGGGACTGGTGAGGGTCTCTCCCCTTCATTATGGACGCCCCGGACAACCCGCACTGCCGAATCCACCTCGAAGGCGACTTCCCCGGCAGCCCGCCGTCAACCCCGGAGATCCACCAGCAACGGCGGCACCTGCTCCCCCGACACCGCCGTCAACGACACCACCGCATGCCCCGCCGGCAGCGCGTGCGCCAGATCCGACGGCGACCACCGCAGCCGCTCCACGTCCCGCGTCGTCACCGACTCCGTCTGCGCCGTCGTCCCCGACAACGCCTTCCGCCCGACCCGCCCGGCCCGCCGTATCACCCCACCTGAGGTGTCGGGGGTGTGGGTGACCGCGGTCTCCTGCACCAGGTGCGTCCCCCAGGCCTCCGAAAACAGCTTCCCGTCCCACGGCGCGATCCCCGGGAACGCCATCCGGCAACCGACCGCGCCGAACAGCGGAGCCCGCAGCGCCTCCGGCAGGTCCACCAGCGTCCGCAGCAACAGCACCGCGCCCGCGTTCGCCCCGCGCATCCGCTGCAGGCCGCGCACCGCGGTGGCGTCCAGCGCCGCCGAGGCGTCGTCCACCACCAGGCCCGCGAACAGCGAACGGTCCTCGCGGGCCCCGGCCGCCTGCACGAACTGCCCCACCACCAGCCGGGACAGCATCCGCGCCGCCTCCGGGTGACTCCGCTCGGGCAGCTTCACCCGCACCCGCAGCGGATGGTCCAGCACCCGCATCGCGAACGGGGGCCGACCGGTCCCGTCGGTCGCGAAGGCACCCTCGAAGGCGGGCCGCTCCAACAGCGCCAGCCGGTCCGCCAGCAGCGCCCCGGGATCGTCCGCCCGGTCGCGCTGCCGCTCCCGGTGCTCCAGGTCCCGCTCGTGGACGGCCAGCCGGCCGGCCACCCCGAGCGCCTTCACCAGGGGCGCCAGCACATCCGGCTCACCCGCCAGCAGCGCCCGCAGCTCCCGCACCCCCGGGTAACGGCCGTACGCCGCGTGGAACGGTCCCACCACCTGCTGCAACGCGGTCCGGGCGTGCTCCGCGCGGGCGGTCAGCTCGTCCGGCAGCAACGCCTCGGCCAGCCGGGCGGCCGCCTCGTCGGGGTCCCGTGCGGCACCGTAGAGGTCCAGCCCGTACAGCGAGGACGGATCGCCGGGCGTGATCACCACGTCGTACCAGGAGTCCGGGCCGAGATCGGCGTCCGCCGCCCCGACCACCACCGCACAGGCCGTACCCGACAACGCCTGCAGGCACAACGCCTCCGCCACCGGCCGGGCCAGCCGCGCCGTCTTCCCCGTACCGGCCGGGCCCACCGCCAGCAGCGACGTGCCCAGCACCGCCGGGTCCAGCGCGAAACCGGCCGCCCGGTGGCCCAACGGGTTCTTCGGGACGTCCTGCGCGGTGCCCAGCCGGACCTGGCCGAGCAGCAGATCGTGCCGCTCGGCACGGCCGGGCAGCTCGCGCGACTCGGAAGGATGGGCGAAGGCCGCCGCACCGCGCGAGGCCACCTGCTCGGCGAAGGCGAGCACGAACACCGGGTCCGCCTGGGCGGACTCCCAGGCACGCCGGATCCGCACGTAGTCGACATCCCCCACGGCCTCGCCGTCCAGCCGGGCCGCCGCCCCGACCGCACCGCCCCGGCGCAGCCCGTCCCACGGATCCTGCCCCCGCAGTCCCTCGGCCGCCCCCGGGGCATCCTCCTCGACGGGCCGCTCCTGCGTCACCGTGCGCGACAACAGCGGCGTGACGTAACGACGCCACACCTCGGGCCAGCGGCCCATCCGGCCGAAGAACTTGATGACGGCCGCAGCCACCAACACGTTCACCGACAGCCCGACAGCAGTCACGAGGGTCTCGGTGGGGTGTTCGACCCAGACGGTAATCACGATCAGGTGGAGCACGAGCTGAGTGCCGTAGACGAAGGCCGGCCACGCCACCACCGCGTTCAGCCCCGCCCGCAGCAGCAGCGGCCAGGTGGCGACCTTGGCCGCCTCCGCCCGCTCCGGGTCGAGGCGGCGGTAGCCGAGCCGGTAGACGCCCGGTTCGGCGTCGGGGCGCGGGGCGCAGGCCCAGGCGGCGAGGTCGAAGGGGGAGGTGCCCCCGCCGGGGCGTTGGTGGGGCAAGGGGCTCGGGGGGCTGGTGGTGGTGTGCTCGCCGTGGTGGTGTGCCCCGTCCTGTGCCATGTACGGCCCCGCTCCCTCGCCCGCCCGCCCGGCCCGACCGCCGTCGGTGCCGCCATACCCATGCCGCCGTACCGGCGACACGCCCGCGCTCAGGGTAGTGGAGCGTGGCCTGCGGGTAGTCGTGCCGCCCGCGCTGGCCGTGCCGGACAAGTCGGATGGCGCACTGCTACCGAGTGGCGCGTGCCCGGGTGGGGAGGGCGGCCGTAGCCTGCGAAGCACCGAGCCGAGAAGTCTGGAGATACCCCATGAGCGCCGCAACGCCGCTCCCGCAGGAGCGCCGCCTGGTCACCGCGATCCCCGGTCCGAAGTCGCAGGAGCTGCACGCCCGCAAGCTGGGTGCGGTGGCGGCCGGTGTCGGCACCACCCTGCCGGTGTACGTGTCCCGTGCCAACGGCGGCGTGCTGGAGGACGTGGACGGCAACTCGCTGATCGACTTCGGTTCCGGCATCGCCGTGACGAACGTCGGCAACAGCGCCGAGGCCGTGGTGGCCCGGACGACCGAGCAGCTGGGCAACTTCACGCACACCTGTTTCATGGTGACCCCGTACGAGGGTTATGTGGCGGTCGCCGAGCAGCTGAACGAGCTGACCCCGGGTGACCACGAGAAGCGCACCGCGCTGTTCAACTCGGGTTCCGAGGCCGTCGAGAACGCGGTGAAGATCGCCCGCGCCTACACCAAGCGCCAGGCCATCGTGGTGTTCGACCACGGCTACCACGGCCGCACCAACCTGACCCTGGCGCTGACGGCGAAGAACATGCCGTACAAGCAGGGCTTCGGTCCGTTCGCGCCCGAGGTCTACCGGGTGCCGGTGGCCTACCCGTACCGCTGGCTGACCGGTGCGGAGAACGCCGCCGCCGAGGCCGCGGCCCAGGCGATCGACGCGATCAACAAGCAGATCGGTGCCGAGAACGTCGCCGCGATCATCATCGAGCCGATCCAGGGCGAGGGCGGCTTCATCGAGCCGGCCAAGGGCTTCCTGCCGGCGATCGTGGAGTTCGCGAAGGCGAACGGCATCGTGTTCGTCGCGGACGAGATCCAGACCGGTTTCTGCCGCACCGGCCAGTGGTTCGCGTGCGAGGACGAGGGCATCGTCCCGGACCTGATCACCACCGCGAAGGGCATCGCCGGCGGTCTGCCGCTGTCCGCGCTGACCGGCCGCGCCGAGATCATGGACGCCGCGCAGACCGGTGGTCTGGGTGGCACCTACGGTGGCAACCCGGTGGCCTGTGCCGCCGCGCTGGGCGCCATCGAGACCATGAAGGAGCTGGACCTCAACGGCAAGGCGCAGCGGATCGGCGAGATCATGCTGGGCCGCCTGCGGGCCATGCAGGAGAAGTACGAGATCATCGGTGAGGTCCGCGGCCGCGGTGCGATGATCGCCGTCGAGCTGGTGCTGCCGGGCGGCAAGGAGCCGAACGCGGCGGCCACCGCGGCCCTCGCCAAGGCCTGCCACGCCGAGGGCCTGGTCGTGCTGACCGCCGGCACCTACGGCAACGTGCTGCGCTTCCTGCCGCCGCTGGTCATGCCGGAGCACCTGCTGACCGAGGGCCTGGACATCCTGGAGGGTGCGTTCGCCGCCCTCTGAGCGGTGTCGCCCGTCAGGTCGTGAACCCCCGCCGGAGGGTTGTCCGGACAGCGCTGAACGGCCCGTGGGGACCTCTTGGTCCGCACGGGCCGTTCGGTTTCCGGCGTGCCGCGCGGGCGGTCCGGGCATGATCGACGGGGTGCCCCGGAGGTTGCCCGGCGCGGGGTGAAGATGGTGTGCGGAATCGCTGAAGGCGCTCGGCGCGGAAGGGCTGTTGACGTAGTGTCATCGCAGATGGACAGCGAGCCTCAGCCGTTGGCGCGGCCGTCCGCGGGGCCCCTTCCGGGGCCGGTCGCGCGGGTGCCGCACGAGGACGACCAGGCCGGCCCGGGAGGGTCGGCACCCACCGAAGGCCGATCGACCGACCGTCCGACCCACACCCCCCGGGGCGCGCGGAGCGGCGATCATCAGAGCCGCCCCGGAGCTCTCCCCCCTGCTCCGGGGCGGCTGTCCGCCGTTCCGGGCCGGGTGGCGCGGTCGGTGGCGGTGCCGGTGGTCGCGGCGGTGCTGCTGGTGGTGGTGTCCTGGCAGGTCGCGGCGGAGGGGCCGCTGCTCGGCGTGGACCGCTGGGTCCGCCGGGCGGTCCGTTCGGCCCATCGGTACTTCCCGAACTCCTTGCTCGACCGGCTCGGTCACCTCCTGTCGGACCTGGGCAGCAGCGTTCCGGCGGTCCCGGTGCTGCTGCTGGCCGGTGCTCTGGCCGCGTGGCTGGGGCGCCGGGCCGGGGCCGGGCGCTGGTGGCTGCCGCTGCCGGTGGCGGCGCTGACGGCGGTGCTGATCCCGTTGCTGGTGGTCCCGGCGAAGTCGGCCTTCGCCCGGCCGGGTCCGCTCGGGGAGCCGCTGGCGGCGGGCCAGTGGGGCTGGTACCCGTCCGGGCACACCGCGACGGCGACGGTCTCGTACGGGGTGGCGGCGCTGTTGCTGGCCCGGGTGGCGGGGCCGCGCGCCGTCCGGGGGTTGACGGCGGGTGCGGTGCTGTTGTCGCTCGGGGTGGGCGCGGGGCTGGTGTGGAGCGATTTCCACTGGCTGCTGGACGTGGTGGCGAGCTGGTGCCTGGCCGTCCTGGTGCTGTGGGCGTTCGCCCGGTGGCTGCCCCGGCCGGGTTCCGGGGGGCGTCAGGCTTCGGGGGCCTCTTCGTTGCGGTGAACGAGGCCGGGCTCGCCGTTGTCCCGGCGCCATGCGATGACGAGTTCGTCGCGGGCGCCGAAGCGGACCAGGTGGCGGCCGACGACGTCCTCCAGGCCGGGCAGGTTCTCGCGCTCGCCCTCGACGGTGAGCAGCAGCGCGTCGGGCTGTGCCTCCAGGGTGGCGGTGCCGGCGCCGAAGACCATCGTGCCGCGGCCGGTCTCCTCCGAGTAGACGGCCTCGATCTTGCGCCCCATGTGGGCGGTGAGCTGCTTGGCGTAACGGCCCGGGCGGTCGGTGGCGACGCGGGCTTCGGAGCGGGGCATGGGTCCTCCAAGGGTCGGGGAGGGGAACTTAGGGTCCCCTCACTCGGGGCAACGCTAACCCAGATGCTGAGCTAAGCTCAACATATTTCCGCGATCACCCTCCGCCGCCGGCCGCGGGCCCCGGACCGACGGCTACCCTTGGGCGGACGCCAGCCGAGGAGACCGCCGATGACCACCACGCCGACCGACGAACCGGCGGACCCCTCCTCCGGCCCCCGGTCCGGCACCCCGGACACCGCCGCCGAACTGGCCGACGCGATGACCAGGGCGATCAAGCGGATCCGGCGTCAGACCGGCTGGCGGCTGGAGCCGTACGGCATCACCCCCGGCCAGGCCCGGGCGCTGCGCACGCTCGCCCACGTGCCCGGCTGCGAGACGCCGGACCACGCGATGCGGCTGAGCGACCTCGCCGACAAGCTGCACATCGCCCCGCGCTCGGCGACCACCGTGGTCGACGCGCTGGAGGAGGCCGGCCTGGTCGAGCGCAGCCCCGACCCGGCCGACCGGCGGGCGGTGCGGATCCTGCTGACCGAGGCCGGGCGGGCGGCGGTGGAGCGGATCGGGCAGGTCCGGGACGAGGTGGCGCAGGAGTACTTCGGCGAGGTCAGCCCCGCCGACGAGGAGGTGCTGCTGCGGGTGCTGCGCTCGGCCGAGGCCCGCTTCCTCGAAGCCGGGCCACCACGCCGGTAGCGGCCCCCGGGCGCAGCGCGGTGATCCCGATCCCGGCAATCACCAGCAGCGCGGCCGCGGCGGCGGTCGGGCTGATCCGCTCGCCCAGCAGCAGCCAGGCCGAGGACATCCCGAACACCGGGACCAGCAGCGAGTAGGGCGCGACGGCCGTCGCGTCGTAGGTGCGCAGCAGGAGGCTCCAGGCGACGAAGCCGAACAGGGTGGAGACCAGCCCGACGTAGCCGATCGCGCCCAGTCCGGCCGGGGTGATCCCGCGCAGGGCGCGCAGGTCCGCGTCGGGCCCCTCGACCAGCAGGGACAGGCCCAGCAGCGGCAGCGGCGGGACGGCGCTGACCCAGACCATCCAGCGCAGGGCGTCCGGCGGCGCGGCCCTGCGGGTCAGCACGTTGGCCAGGCCCCAGGCGAGGGCGGCCAGGACGACCAAGGCGAAGGCCCCGAGCGGTCCGCCCGCGCCCTGGTCCCAGGCGCTCAGCGCGATGCCGGCGAAGGCGACCGCCAGGCCCGCCAGCCGCTGCCGGCCGGGGCGCTCGCGCAGCAGTACGGCGGCGAACAGCGCGGTGAAGCCGGCCTGCCCCTGGAGCACCAGGGAGGAGAGTCCGGCCGGCATCCCGGCGTGCATGCCGAGGAAGAGCAGCCCGAACTTGACCACCCCGAGGACCACGCCGACCGCCACCACCCAGCGCCGGGCCACCCTGGGCGGGCCGACGAAGAAGACCGCCGGCACCGCGACGACGGCGAACCGAAGGGCGCAGAAGAGCAGCGGCGGGAAGCTGTCGAGGCCGACGTGGATCAGGACGAAGTTGAGGCCCCAGACGGCGGCCACCAGGACGGCCAGGGCGATGTGGCGCGGGCTCATGCCTCCCGGACCGCCGTTGCCACCCGTGCCACTCGTGCTGCCGGTGCTGCCCGTGCTGGTGCGGCCGCTCGGGGCGGCGGCGGTTGTCGCGGTCATGGGTCGAGCATGGCGACCCCGGACCGTGTAGCACCAGCGATGAATACTGAAGCGGACACTTTAGGATCACTGCATGATGGATCTGGGGCGCCTGCGGGCGCTGCACGCGGTGGCGGTGCACGGCTCGGTCGGCGGGGCGGCGGCCGCGCTCGGCTTCACGCCCTCGGCGGTCTCGCAGCAGATCGCCAAGCTGGAGCGGGAGACCCGCACGGTGCTGCTGGAGCGGCAGGGCCGTGGCGTGGTGCTGACCGACGCGGCGCGCGAGCTGGCCGTCACCGCGCGGACCGTGCTGGGGCTGGTGGAGCAGGCCGAGGTGCGGCTGGAGGAGCAGCGCGGCCGGGCCGTCGGGCGGCTGCTGGTGGCCGCGTTCCCGTCCGGTGCCCGCGGACTGATGCCCGGGGCGCTGGCCGATCTGCGGCGGCGCTGCCCGGAGCTGGACGTCCGGCTGCTGGAGCGCGATCCCTACCCGGCGGCCGAACTGGTGGCCCGGGGCGAGGTGGACCTGGCGCTGGTGCAGGACTGGCCGACCGTGCCGCTGCCGGTGCAGGAGGGGGTCTCCCGGATGGACCTCGGCACGGACCCGGTGGACCTGCTGCTGCCCGCCGACGACGACCTGGCCGCGCTCGACCCGGTGCCGGTGGAGCGGCTGTGCGGGCAGCGCTGGATCAGCGTGCCGCCGGGCAACATCTGCCACGACTGGCTGGTCCGCACCCTGCGCGAGGCCGGCGAGGAGCCGGACGTGCGCTACCAGGTCGGGGAGTTCGAGACGCAGATCGCCCTGGTCGCGGCCGGTCTGGGCATGGGTCTGGTGCCCAGGCTCGGACGGGGCCCGCTGCCGCCCGGAGTGGCGGTCCGCCGGGTGGCGCCGGAGCCCGGCCGCCGGGTGTTCGCGCTCTGGCGCTCCCAGGCCTCCCGGCGTCCGGCCATCACCGAGGCGCTGGCCTCGATGCGGGAGTGCTGGGGGCGGCTTCCGGTCTGAGGGCCGCCGTGTCCGGGGGCATCGCGGGGGCCGGGCCTCGTGCAGGCCTCGTACGGGCCTCAGCCGGCGAAGCCGATCACCAGCCACATGAAGCCGACCCCGGCCACGGTGCAGAGCAGGGTGGTGCGCGAGGGGTGCGGGCTGTGCGCCTCGGGGAGGATGTCCGAGGTCGCCAGGTAGAGCAGGAAGCCGGAGAAGAAGCCCAGGTAGAGGCCGAGCAGGTGCGCCGGGATGGTGAACGCCAGGGTGATCGCCGCGCCGGACACCGGGGCCAGCGCGTCGGCGGCGAGCAGGGTCAGCGCCCGCCTCCGGTTGTTCCCGTACAGCCGGGTGATCGTGTACGTGTTGAAGCCGTCGGCGAAGTCGTGCGCGACCACCGCGATGGCCACCACCGTGCCGACCGTGGTGCCGGCCTGGAAGGCGGCGCCGATCGCGAAGCCGTCCATCACGCTGTGCCCGACCAGGGCCAGTGCGGCGGTCATCCCGACGCCCTGGTGCCCGACGGAGTGGGTGTGCCCGTGCTGGTGGCCGTGGGAGTGCGCGGCGTACTCGCCCTCGTGGCCGCGGTGGATGGCGACCGCGCGCTCGATCACGTGGATGGTGAGGAAGCCGGCCGCGAACATCAGCAGCGCCTGCGGGACGCCGTGGAGTTCGTTCGGGGCCTGGTGGATCGCCTCGGGCAGCAGGTCGAAGGCGACGACGCCGAGCATCAGACCGGCGGCGAAGCCGAGCACCAGGTGGCGGCGGTCGCGGGTGCGCTGGGCCACGAAGCCGCCGACCAGGGTCATCAGGAACGCCGCGGCGGCGACCAGTACCGCGGTCATCGGGCCGACTCCGTCTCGGGTCCGGCCTGGTGGCCGGGGCCTTCACCGGGTGGTCCGCCGAGCGTTCTGCCCATTCCTCTCCCCCTGGGATCCGCCCGTGACCGGGCCGACCGCCGACCGTACCGGACGCCCGTTCGACGGTGATCACCCGGGGTGCCGGGCCCGACCGGGAGCCGTGCCCCCAGCCTCGGCCCGGGCCCACGCGGGCGCCCCCCGGATGGGCCGCCGGTTGGGCTGTCGGAGTGAGGCCGCCCGCCGCGGCGAGGGGCCCCTCAGCCGCCGGTGGCGAGCGGCAGGCCGAGGTGGGTGTGGGCGAGTTCGCGGACGCCGTCGCCGTCGATCAGGTGGATGTGGCGGTGGCTCTCCTCGGCAGTGAGGTCCAGCACCTCCTCGGTGAACCGGCCGGTGGTCAGCCGCAGCCCGCGCTCGGCGGACTCCTCCCCGACCGCCTCGGCCAGGGTCTCGATCTGCTCGGCGCCGACCGACGCGGTGTCCCGGGAGGCCCAGACCACCCAGCGGCCGGGCAGCGCGGTCCCGGGCGCGCCCTCGCCGGTGGCGACCAGCCCGGCCGGGCCGCGCAGCCGGACACTCCACTGCGCGATCCCGCCCCTGGTCAGCAGGTCCCGCACCAGCTGGGCGAACTCGTTGGCGGACAGGTCGGAGGCGGCCGGCACGGTGGCCCCGGCCCGGGCGGCCGGCTGGACACCGGCCCGGTCGTACGGGTCCGGGGTGACGGCGGCGCCGAGCTGGCGCAGCCGCACCAGGGCCTCGTCCTGCTCGGCGTCGGCGTAGACGCCCTCGTCGTCGCGTTCCTCGTACGGGGTGCCCGGCGGCAACAGCCGGGTGCGGGCCAGCGCGTCGCGGTCGGCGTCCACGCTGACCAGGCAGAGCGGCTCGGCCGCGGCGGGGTCGCGCAGCCAGCCGTTGAGGACGACGCCGGCGAGTATCTCGTCGGTGTCGACGGCGTCGGCGGCCTGGAGGGCGCGCAGGGCGAGCCGGGCGACCAGCCGCAGGTAGTCGGTGGCCCGGTCCGCGGGCGGGCGCGGCACCGGACGCATGTCGCCGTCCGGGTCGAGCCGGTAGCCGGTGAGCGAGGGCACCAGGTCGAGCGGCGGCAGGTCGAGGTCCAGCACGGCGGTGCGGGTGAGCGGGCGGAAGACCGCCCGGCAGGGGGCGGGCAGGTCCTGGGTGGCGGTCTCGGCGGCGGCCAGCGCCCGTTCCAGCAGCGATTCCACCGCGGCCGGTTCGGCCAGCCGGTACGCCCGTCGGCACTCCTCCAGGCTCTCGTTGTACTCGCGCACGGCGCGGGCCCGGGCCTCCTCGGCCGCCTCGTGGGCGCGCCGGGACTCGTCGGCGGCCGGGCTTCCGGCCTCGGCCCGGCGGGTGCGCCACTCGCGCAGGGCGCGCTGGTGGGTGAGCCGGGCCTGGGCCAGCTCGCGCTGGTAGCCGGAGTCGAGCAGCCGGCGGGAGGGGCCGCTGTCCGGGTCGGCCGCGGGCGGCTCGGCGGGAGCGTAGTCCTCCCAGCGGGGCTCGGAGTCCTCGGCCGCGACGGGACCGTCGGCCGGGTAGGGGCGGGGCTGGTAGTGGCGCAGCTGACTCTCGAAGTCCATGGCCGAGACGGGCAGCGCGGCCCGTCGCAGCAGGTCGGCCAGCCGGTCGTGCTCGGCCTGGACGGTGCGGGTGCGGTGGTGGGTCAGGGCGGCGGCCCGGGCGTGCGCCGCCACGGCCTCGTCCTGGTCGGCCTCGGCGGGGCCGGAGTGGCCAGTTCCGTGGTCGGCTCGGCCGGGACCGGGACCGGGACCGGCGGGATCCGGGTCGGACGGACCGGCACCGGTTGGACCGCGACCTGCTGCCGGGCCGTCCCCGGACGGACCGTCACCGGCCGTGCCCCCACTGGGGCGGCCGGCGACGACGCCGCCCGGCTCCTGCTCCTCCTCGGCTCCGAGGTCGCGGAAGACCGAGGCGAGGAAGCCCGGCCGGGGGAACTGGACGGTGGCGGTTCCGTCGGACTGGCCGTCTGCTGGGTACTGCATCGGTCGTCGTTCCCCCATGCTCGTCCGGCGCCTGCCCGGGGCGATCGGCGAACCTGTGGACCCGCCGCTGCCGGACATTGTCCCCCGAACGGACGCAGCGGTCAGCCAAGCCGCTCAGTTGGTCCGGGTGTTGGTGAGGTGCAGACCGATGTAGCCGACGTAGATCCGGCCGCTGCCGGAGCAGTCGTCCAGGTAGTGCAGCCGGGGCGCGGTGCGGCCGCCGCCGATCCGCAGGTGCGCGCCCATGAACGCGCGCCGGGAGGAGTCGACGCATTCCGGCACCGGCAGCATCCGCTCGCGCTTCCACTTGGTGTGGCTGAACACCGTCCTGGACTCCCCGCGGACCGCCTTGCGGGGCGGGAAGCGGTGGCAGCCCTCGGGGGTGCGCTCGCACCACTGTTTGAAGTCCCCGCCGGCCGCGCCGCGGACGGCCGCCTCGGCGTACTCCTGGAGGGCGGTCAGCCCGTCCCAGGCGAGCCGGGCCCAGCCCGCGCCGGCGCACTGCAGCTCGTCCAGGGCGAGCGCGTTCTTCTGGTCCCCGGTGAAGGTCACCAGCGGGAACTCGCCCAGCCTGGCCATGAGTTCGGAGAAGGTCTCGGGCGTGCCCCGGTGGTCGTGGAGCTGGGCGACGGAGTGCGGCCCGACGACCGGACCACTGCCCGGTGCGACGCAGTGGCGTCCGGTCAGGGCGCGGGTTCCGGAGCGGAGGCGGCCCTCCCGGATGTCCCGGCCGTCGCGGCCCTCCCGGCCCTGGCCCCGGTCCCGGTGCTCGCGGCGTTCCAGGCGCAGGGTGTGCCGGACCCGCTCCAGCTCGTCGGCCCGGGCCTGCTGCTCCGCGCGGTCCTGCTGCTCCTCGCGGACGAGCGCGGCCAGGTCGTCGCCCTGGTCCGGGGCGGCCTGTTCGGCGGTCCGTTCGCAGGCCTGTCCGACGACGTTCCCAGCCGTCCGCCCGGTCTGCTCGGATGCCCGCTCGACGGTCTGCTCCGCGGTCTGCTCCGCGGTCTGCTCGGCGGACTGCTCGGCGGGCTCGCGGAGCTGCGGCGGCGGGACGCGCAGCACCGGGACGGCCGCGAGCGGCGGTGGCAGCGGCTGCTCCGCGGCCAGGCGGCGCGGCTCGCGGGCGAGCAGCCCGGCGGCGCGGCGCAGGTCCTCTTCTATTCGGCCCCGGGCGAGCACCGGATGTCGGGCGCTGTCCTGCCGGGAGGCCGGGTCGACCTCGGGCAGGTAGGTGCGCACCGCTCCGCCGTAGACGGTGTGGTACTCCAGCGCGACGTTGAACCCGGTGCGGGCGCCGGGGTCCAGCACGTAGGTGGTGGCGAGGCCGGGCAGCTGCTGGCAGAGCGGGGCCACCACGTCCTCCACCCAGCGGTCGAGCGGGAGGTTCACCGGGACGCTGGCCACCACCGTGGGCAGCCTGCGCTCGGGGTCGCACAGCTCGTCGATCAGGGCGTCGACCTCGTCGGCCGTGATCACCCGGGGGGCGGAGCGGACGACGGACGGGCCGTCGGTGGCGTCGAGCAGCGGGAGGAGCGAGCGGGCGAGTTCGGGCACCGGCACCCGGCACGGGGTGCGCACACCGCTGCCGGTGCTGTGTGTCTCGGCCTCCAGCCGGACCCAGGTGGGGCCGTCCGCCGCGGTGGCCACGGTGAGGGTGAGCTGCTGGGTGCCGTGCGGGGCCGGGGTGCGCAGCCGGCGGCGGTCGTAGCGGCCGGCGCCCGGTCCCTCGCGCAGCGGGCCCCGGTCGCGGTCGAGCAGGACGCGCTCGCCCAGGCGGAGGCGCTCGGCGGTGGGAGCCGGTTCGGCGGTGGGAGCCGGTTCGGCGCTCTGCCCGACGGGGGCGCGGTGGGCCGGTGGGGGCTCCTCGTAGCCCTCCTGCTTCAGCCAGGAGGCCAGCTGTTCGTCGGCCAGGGCGACGGCCTCGGCGTGCCCGAGGAGCGTGGTGACCGTCATCCGGTAGGGCGTCGCGGGACCGCGGGGGCCGGGCAGGTCGGCGGCGGCGTGCGCGCGGACGCGGTTCGGGGCGGGGCGGTTCGCGATCGGGTGGTTCGAGGTCGGGTGGTACGAAGTCGGACGGTTCGAGGTCGGGCGGCTGGAGATCGGGTTCGTCGCGGACAGGGGATTCGAGGTCGAACGGTCTGAGGTCATGCGCATACCTCCGCGGTGCGGGGTCGGGTCCTGTGTCCTCCATCGACGGTTTCGTCCGGTTCTGCCGGAACCTTGCCCAGGAAACGCCACGGCCCGGAGCGGAAGTTCCAACTCCGGGCAACGACACTACGTTCGGGTGAATCTGCTCAAGCGTCCTTCCGCGTGGCGCAAGGCCTGGGCTACCGGAAACGGCCGGTCACGGGCCGTCCGACGGGCCGTCCCGCGGATCGTCCGTCCCCCGGGACCCACGAGGTACCACCCGCCCCGCGGCCGGAGCGGTGCCGCTCGGAGCGGCACCTCTCAGACCGGCACCTCGACATAGGTGCGGCCGGCCGGGACCGCCACCGCGGTACCGCCGGTCGCCTCCGCCAGCCAGGTGTGGAACTCCGCCACGTCCGGCTCCGGCACGCCCACCTCGATCCGCACCCCGGTGGCCTCGTAGGCCAGATCGCTCACCGCGTACCCGGCCGCCCGCAGGTCGTTCTCCACCCGCCCGGCCCGGACGTGGTCCACCGTCACCGCGAGCAGCGCGACCGGCCGCCGCTCCAGCAGGCCGATCCCGTCCACCGCCGCCGAGACCGCGTTGCCGTACGCCCGCACCAGGCCGCCCGCACCGAGCTTGATCCCGCCGAAGTACCGGGTGACCACGGCGACGGTGTCGGTCAGCCCGCGCCGGCGCAGCACCTCCAGCATCGGCACCCCGGCCGTGCCGCCGGGTTCGCCGTCGTCGCTGGAGCGCTCGCGGCGCTGCTCGTCGCCGACCACGAAGGCGGTGCAGTTGTGCCGGGCGTCCCAGTACTGCTTGCGGATGCCGGCGATGAACGCCTGCGCCTCCTCCTCGTCGGCGACCCGGGCGAGGTGACAGATGAACCGGGACTTCTTGATCTCGGTCTCGTGGCTGCCGGCCCGCCGGATGGTGAGGTACGGCCTGGCGGTGGGCTCCGGCGTGGCGGACATGGCGGGGAGGTCCTCCCGAGGACGGCGAAGGCTGGCGGTGCCGCCCCTGGACAC